>NZ_JCAKNE010000037.1:0-35433 GCF_059515965.1 Propioniciclava sp. LT432
TGCCGCTCCGCGGGCGGGTGAAGGCCGCTGAAGAGTCGGCGCGGCAGCGGATGATGGTGCCGTTAAGCGATCTGGAAGGTGTCGTCGCCGACCTGGACTTCAAGACGGAGTTTGCCGCCGAGTGCCTCGACATAGCGGCGCAGGGTGTCAACCTGGGTTTTGTCGAGGTCGCCGCGTTCGATCCGGGACACGCGGTTCTGGCTGACGTCGAGCTCGGCGGCGAGTTCGACCTGGGTGAGGTCGAACTGCTCGCGGAGTTCCCTGAGCCGCCAGGCGCGGGTCTCGGCGAGCATGCGGTCCTTGTGGGCGTCGACCACCTTGCGGCGAGCGGGACGGCGCTGCTTCAGCTGGTCCAGGTTGGTCATGTCAAGCCCTCCTTCTCAGGGTGGTGAGGTGGTCGTCGAACCGTTGGTCGGCGATCGGGACGTGCCGCTTGTACCAACGGTTCCAGTCGCGGCTCTTGTCGCCGGCGACCAATAGGATCGCCCGGCGTTTCGGGTCGAACGCGAACAAGATCCGGATCTCTGATCTGCCCCCGGACCCGGGCCGTAACTCCTTCATGTTCTTGTGACGCGAGCCCTTGATGGTGTCGACCAACGGCCGCCCCAACATCGGTCCCTCGTCTTGCAGTACTTCCAGTGCGGCGACGATCAGGTCGTAGTCGTCCTCGGACAACGCGAGCAGCCACTCTTCGACGAGTCCGACCTCCACGTCCCACACATGGCTAGTCTACAACTTCTGAGTTGTACACCTCAAGGGTTGTGGCCCGCGCGACGAGGAACATCCTCAACTGCCGCTGGTGGTCGTTGGCGGCGGGGGGGCCAAGCTTGTATCGCGTAGCGCTACGCGATACGGTTGTCCCGTGATCGTCAGCTTCCGGCACAAGGGTCTGGAGCGTCTGTATCGCGACGGTTCGAAGAAGGGTGTCCAAGCGGCTCACGTCCCCAAACTGCTGCGCGTCTTGTCGCTGTTTGACGTGGTCCAGACCCCGGACGACCTCGCGATCCCGTCATTTCGGACCCACCCCCTCGAAGGGGACCTGGCCGGGCACTGGTCGATCTGGGTGAACGGCAACTGGAGGATCACGTTCCGCTTCGTTGAAAGCGACGTCGAACTCGTGGACTATCAGGACTACCACTGACCAGAAGGTGGACACCATGGTGTTGAAGACCCCGGTCCATCCTGGCGAGATCCTGCGTAAGGACGTGCTGGCCGACCTCGGGCTGAGTGTCGGGGAGGCTGCGTCCCGGCTCGGGATCTCCCGGGTGACGTTGAGCCGAGTCCTGCACGGCCATGCGCGGGTGAGCCCCAACCTTGCTGTTCGACTGGAGCAGGCGGGTGTTGGCACCGCCCGCGCTTGGCTGTCCCTGCAGTCAGCTTATGACCTCGCCGCCGAGCGTGCGGCCGGACTACCCACCGTGCGCAGGCTCGACACCGTCGCCTGACAACACCCGCCGCGCAGCGCGCGTGCCGGCCACGCCGCGCGCTGGAGGTGGGTTGTCGAGGTCAGGCGCCGGTGCGACTTCTTTCGCGCGCGAAGCGGTCTGACCACAGCTTCCACTCCCACAGGGTGAGGGCCATGAAGACCCCCGTGCCGATGACCGCGCCAGCCTTCCTACGCTGGTAGGCGGCCACCATGGCGCCCACCAGCGAGGCACTGGCAACGCCCGACAGGGCCAGCACCACCGGCTCCGACGTCGGCTTCCGTGACCAGGACTCCTCGCCCAGAATGGCCCGTGCCGCGAACGACGACGTGTCGTGAACCGGCGAAGTGATGACGGGGTTGACAGCAAACCACGCGCCGATGGGGCCGTGCAGCCACCAGCGTCGTGTCCACAGCTGCACCAACAGCAGCGGCGTGCTCAGCAGTCTCGACCAGGCGCTGAACGGATGAGCGTGTCGCTGAAAGATGCGAGCGTAGACGCCGTCCGCAGAAGCCACCCGTTCAGCCTGACACCGAATCACCGTGGCGACCAGCCAACGGGGAACTGCCTCGGCGCCGCAGAGATGCTCGGTCGACAATGCGGACATGAGCATCGACGCGTGGTGGCCGAAGCTGCGGCAGGAGTCCCGGGAGTATCTGATCGCCAACAACGGCGACGTTGTACCTCCTGACCTCGTTGTGGAGATCGCTCAAGCAGGAGGCGTGACCACGACTGACGCCTGGTGGGTCGGACACAGTGGGCCGACCGGGTTCTACCTGTCAGACGAAGCGATCGACTGGATCGACGAGGTCGCCAACGGCGAGACACCCGAGCCCCGCCCCGACGACCACAACACAACATCCTGAAGCCGCAACCCGGTGGCCTATTCGTCGGATACTCCCTCGGGTTCGGTGAGTTGCCGGAGCGCTTGGACGTGGCCGAGGTAGGCGGTGCGTCCTGCGGGGGTGAGCTGGATCCAGGTTCGTGGTCTGCCGAAGGGTTGGGGGCGTTTGTCGAGGGTGAGGTAGCCGGCGTCGGCGAGCAGTCGGAGTTGCTTGGACAGCAGTGATGTCGAGATCTCGAGGGCGTCTTCGAGGGCGTTGAACTCCAGGTCGGTAGCGGTCGCGAGGGCGGCGGTGATCCGGAGCCGGGTCGGGGCGTGGATCAGGTCGTCGAACCGGGGGGCGGGGGTTTCCCAGCTCATAGGAGGTCGTAGCGGTCGTAGTCCCCGGCGGCGAGGCGACCCACGCGGTAGCGGTCTTCCCAGCGCAGCCAGGCATAGCCGCCCACGGCCGCGATCAGCCCCACCCCGAGGGAGTACCAGGGTTGCCAGTCGGGTGGGGCTTCGACTCGGCCCAGGACGAACAGCACGGCGTACAGCAGGGCGAACCTGAGCGCGCGAGCCCCGATGGCGCGCTGGTCGAGTACCTGCCCTCGGCCGCGGGCCTGCCGGTGCAGGGCCACCGCGAACACGAGCGAGCCGACGACCAGGACGGCGATCGCGGCCACCCAGTGCCCGGCCGTCCCGAGGCCGACGGTGGCGCCCGCGGTGGTGCTCATGCCCAGATCGATCCAGGCGGGCCGCCGGGTGGCCTGCGCGGCGGCGGTGCGTGACGCGGTGATCTGCTCGAGGCTGGCCCGGGCCTCTTCGGGCGTGGGCTGCTCGTGGGCGTCCATGTGGCGCCTCCCTGCGAGTTGGTTGACGATGGATCAAGTATCTATCTTGGTTGTCGTTGCGTCAACCAACTGGACGCCGCCACCCGCCGCGATCGCCAGGCCAGACGTACGGACATCAGCGTGAGGCGTTTTGTGTCAAGCCGGGTTGCTGCGCAGGGTCGCGAAGATGGCCCGCCACGCGGCCAGGCGGAGCCGACCCGCACCGGTGAGGCGCCTTACCGGTGAACGTCCCCGACAGGCGTTCGCGGGGTGCGAGCCCGGCATGCTTGACCACGGCGCGGGCAGACGTGAACCGGTGCAGGTCCCCGGTTTCGGCGAGGATCGCCGCCGCACCGACCCCCGACAGGCCCGGGATCGTGCACACCACGTTGGTCAGATCGAGCTCGTCCAACACGCCGACCATGCGCTGCTCGACGACGGCCCGGTTGGCTCGAGCGGCGTCCCAGTCGGCGAGGACCCAACCGACGCGCTCCAGGGCGCCGAGCCGATGGGATTGCACCCCGAACGAGCCGGCCTGCACGACCTGGTCGACGACCACGTCACGGTGCCCGGACCGGCCGGCGCGAACGCCTCGGTCAAGGTGTCGGCGATCATTGCGGGCATGAGGCGCTGCAGCACTTCCGATCCAAATGGCGTGAGTGACGCCCTGGCAGACTGCGCACGCACGACAGCGCCACCGAACTCGGTGGCACGCGAGCCGCCCCCCTACCTTCCGGCTGACCCCAACGGACAGCAGGAACATCCTCAGCTGCCGCGGGTTGCGCGAGCGTAGCCTGTTGGCTCCGCTTGCCGCAGCGCGGGGTGTCTTCGTGTTGAACGCTGGCCGCGACGAGGCGGGTCGCCCCGATCCGCATCATGAGTGGGGCGCTACGGCCATACCCTTGCGGCATGGCCCTGCCTCGCCACACGACGGACGCCGCCCTGTCGGCTTGGCTCGTGCCCCGCCTGGTGCCGTGGGGACCGGCTGGGGTTCCGGTGGGTGCGACGGTGCCGACGGGCTTCGCGGCGTACGTGCGGGTCCTGCACCCCCTACCGGATGGACGCCGCTGGCAGGAGATCGCGGCGTCCAACGGACGCGTCCTGCATCCCCTGGCCCAGTGGAGCCACTTCTTCGACACCCTGCACCACCCGAACCTGTGGCCGCCGGATGGCCATCTCCAGCGCCCCGACCACGACGCGCTGCTCGCGCACCTGCCGGCGTCTGGGGACGTGACCTACGCGGTGTGGGAGGGCTACGGGTTCTGGGGAGGCGGCGCGGTCGAGGCGCACCAGCCGACCTGACAACCTACGAGATCCCGGTGCCGAGCCGGGTCCCGGGGGGGGCCGAGCCGGTGTTGGCCCTGCCGCACCGGCGCTACCACCTGTTCCGGGCCCCCCTGGCCGCGCACGAGGCTTGGATCGAGGACCATCGCTTCGGGCAGTCGGCGAACCTCGTGTGGCCGGACGACCACGGTTGGTGTCTGGCCACCGAGATCGACTTCGGGTTCACGCTGCTCGGTTGCGGGCGCGCGGTCGCGGACGCCGTGCTCGCCGATCCCGCCCTGGAGGCGTTCGAGATTGGTGTGGACGACAACATGAGCTGGTCCGGGGACACCATCAATCCGGCGCCGGCGGGACTGACATGCTTTGTCGACCCGCCACGCTCGACCGGGCCCATACAGCACGGCGCACCTGCTGAACCCCTGCACGACGCGTGAACCGGGCGCCAAAACGATCCACTTGCGCTGTCAACAGTGCGCGGCATGGTCATCACCTCAGGAACTTCTCGCGGGCTTTCAGGGCGTGGACGATGACGTGGGCTTGGTCGGCATCGACGTATCCGACTTCCAAGAAGATCGCGGGCTGGCTGGGGGCCCACGATCACGGTGATCGCTCTGGACGCCTCCGCGATGGTCGAGGCGTTGATCGGCCGAGAGGTTGGCGGGGAGTTGCTGGACGCCCTCACTGGCGACGTGCACGCCCCGCACCTGCTCGATGTGGAGGTGTTGTCCGTACTGCGTGGGTTACAGCTGGGCGGCAAGCTCGATCCTGCTGCCGCGGAAGAGATTCGGCGCGACCACTTCGCGTTCGCCATCAACCGCTACGAAGTCGCTCCCTTGGCTGATCGGATCTGGCAGTTGCGTCACCAGTACCCGAGCTACGACGCCGCGTCTCTCGCTCTTGCCGAGGCCCTGGACGCACCGCTCTACACCTGCGATGCGAAGCTCGACAGCGGCGGCCACCACGCCGAGGTGCACGTACTCCACCGAACGCACTGAGGTCTGCCGCAGACGGCGCGTGTCCCGTCTTGTCCCGCTCGTGTGTGCCCCGTTTGCGCTCCTCGAGGAAAGGGGTGTCGGCGAGGCGACCTTTGGGTCAGTCGTTTGTCGGCTCGAAATGGCACGCTCGTCACGTGCTCCCATGGGCCGCCGCGGTAGCGGAACAGTCCCCATCCGATTGCCTGGACGTTGTAGGGCACGAAGTCGGCCGACAGGCGCGCGTACAAAGCGCGCGCCCACTTCCGGCGCGACCTTGTTCTGCACCGTGACGTGGGGGCGCCACCCCTGGCGGTCCTGCGAAGTCAACTCGGGGTGCCAGCGGCGCGCCAGCCCCGCCCGGACGGCTTCGGCCTGGGGCACGCTGAGGTCGTAGGCGACACCGCGACCCATCAGCCGCACCCCGGTCACGCTGGCCGTGACCCGGCCGGATGGGGCAGACGCGCGGACGTCCGCGACGACGGCGTCCAGAAGTCGCCCGGGCAGCGCATGAAAGGCCGTGACGTGCGCGGTGAGAGAGTTCCGATCGGCCGGGAAGTGGACGCCCGCAGAGCGTCGAACTGTTCCTGTGCAGCGTCGGCAAGGAGCAACGTGAGGATCAGCGGCGCAGGATCCATCACTACCTCCCCGAAGAACGCGATCGTGCAGCCGAGTGGCTGAACCGTCACCCGTTCATCGTAGGAACCTGGCACCACCCGATCCCCGCCGCGGTCCGCGCGGTGGGACCGACTGAGTGGGGCCCGTGGTCGAGAGGCCACCGGCCTCCGGGTTGTCGATGAGGGCCGAGCGGCCGTGCTCGGCTTCCGCTGGCCGGGCGCGGTCAGTGGAGGCTGTGGTCGGGTTTCCCCGTCCGCCAGGCGTGGAGGGTCACGGTGAGGCCGGCCCGGGTGGGGGAGCACACGAACGGCCCCGCGGAGGCCTCCAGGCCGGCATCCAGGGGGACCACCCGTACCAACTGGGGGTCTCAGTGACCCGACCTGGCACGGATGATGAGGGCATCGTCGCTCCGGCTGACCCGAACCAGCACCCGGGTCCCTGCCAAGTGGGGAACCGGGGCCAGCGACCAGTCGGATCGGGGAGCGGTGACCACGGCACCGAGTTGCGGCATACCGTCGCTGAACTCCACCCCGGCCTTCACCCAATGCTCCGCTGATACACGCACGAAGACACCGGCCTGGTCGAACTGGCCGGTGAAGGCCGCCGTGAACTCGACCTCCACCGCGCTGTCCACCGGGAACGGCGCCAACAAGGCGTGCTCGCTGTCGTGGACGAACCCGTAGGAGGTGATCCGCCATGCGTCGCTGCCCTCGGCGGCCGTCACCACCAGGTCCGACCCCCGCTCGACAACCGCTGTCGGGGAATGCGTCCAGGTGCCAGCGGACCACGCCACCATCGCCACCCAACGGACCCTACCCCGCAGGACGCCGGGTACGGCAAGGAGGAGCTGGGGCTGCCCTTCAATCCGGTTTCATGGTGGCCCGGCCGACTGAAGCAGCCGACGCGGGTGAGCGTCACGCCCGGCCCGCTGGATGAAGCAGGCACAAGCCGGCGGCCGACATCCGACAAGTGGCTCCGCGGTAGCCGATCTGCGAGGCCGCTGAGCTGCCACGGGGTCGGCTCCTGTGACTTCGCACCTGTGTCAACGCGTCCGCAGATGGCGACATGCATCACGCCGCGTATCTGCTCTGGGCGGGTGTTTCAGCGAGGATCGCCGTCGCACCGACCGCGGACAGGTCCGGGATCGTGCGGACGAGGTCGGTGAGGGTGAGCTCGGCCAGCATGGCGACCATGCGCTGGTGGCCCCTCAGGTGGGTGTGACGGGTTCGAGGGTGACGCTGCGGTAGGCGGCAACGGCTTGCCCGGAGGCAGGAACCAGGGCTGGGTCGCGGGGGTGGCTTCGGGCGAGTTGGACGATGTCGAACTAGTCTCTCTGCCATGGCGCTCAACCAGATGGGATCTTCTTCCCTTCCGCTCTTGGAGGTCGAGGTCGGTCCGCTGATCGACGGGCGATGGGTTGAGTTGATGGTACTGGCCGCCATCGTGATCACGGCCGTCGTGATCGGGGGCGCCGTTCTGCTACTCGCGCGCGGTTGGCGGCGCAGGAGAGGCTGAGGGGATTCATCGTCCGTGAGGTCGAAGCCAGAAAGCCGACAGTCAGCCCGTGCTCACAACAGCGTTCCCGACGCAGTCGCCACCCCTTGGGGCGGGGAGCATCCGACCTGATCGCCTTGAACCCGTCCTCACCTGTGAGTCTGGCCGCGGGTGAAGCACCGCTTGGAGCGTTTCGCCCTGGTGCTGCCACTCATTGGTGCGCTATGGGCGTGGCGGTTCCTCTGGCCGGCTTGATCAGGGCGTCACGATGCCGGCCGCGTAGTGGTGCCCGGAGGCCGTGGGGACCTCGACGTCGACGGCGGACCGCGGCTCCAGGCCGGGCCTGCCGTGAGTGGTCAGCGTGATGGCGTCGCCGACGTCACCCGAGAGCACCAGGAGACCCTGGCCGGTCGGTTGGAGGGACAGCAACGGGCCGCCCACGTCGGTGGTGGTGACGGCGCCGGTGGACAGGTCGTAGCGGGAGACGTGGCGGTACTCCGTCATGGGCCGGAAGCCGGGGTTCATGAAGGTGTGGCCGACGTAGAGGGCGTCGTCTGTTTCGGCGAGCAGGAACGGTGCCGGGTGGGGGAGAGCGACCGTGCTTTCGTGGAGGTCGTCCAGGGAGACGTTCCCGAGGGCACGGCCTTCGACATCGCCGGTCACGACGGCGCGGCCGTAGAAGAGCTTCCCGTCCCGAATGACGGTACTGATGACGCCGCCGACGGTGTCAAGGAGCGTCGTGCGGCGGAGCAGCCGAAGGGACGCGGCGTCGAGTTCGAGCAGGATGCCCTGGTCGTTATCGCCGCGCGTGGTCTCCCCAAGGGCGTACACCTTCTGCCCGTCGCGGACGAGCGCGCTGAGGGTGATCTGCTCGATCCGGTTCTCGGCCAGGAGTTCACCATCCAGTCCCCGTCTCCGGAGTTCGGCGGCGCCGTTGAGGGTGTTGGTGGTGATGAACGAGTCGCTCGCCGGCGACAGGGCCCGGACCACCGGTTCGGTCACCCGGGTCGCGACCACGTCGCACGTCTTCGTCGAGAAGCGCAGGATGTCGGTGCGGTCGCGATCGGCGTTGCCGTTGGCCACCAGCCAGACGTCGTCGCCGAGCCGAGGCATGATCCCGGTCGGTGAGGCCTCGAGGCCGCGGTAGGGAATCGTTCGCCGGCCGATGACGCGGTCGCCGTCCACGAAGGCGAGTTCGCTGCCGGCCCCGTCCTCGGTCGAGAAGATCACGGCCGCCCGCCAGCCCTCAGGGCAGGGCCCCGTGGACGTGGGCGCCGGGGCACCCCCGCAGGAGCAGAGGGCGACGGTCGCGGCCAGTCCGCTCGCCACGGTGCGCAGCGGCAGTTTCATGTCGACCTCCGTGGGTGGTGATCGTTCGGCGAGTCTCGGCCACAGCACGGGCCGGCCGGTCTCCTGTTGGGGTGGGTGGGTGTCTGCGGGTCTGACGTTAGCAGCGGAGCAGGCCAGGGCCCCGCCGACGTGCCGGCGGCGAGCCTTCGCCGCCGTCTGTGGGGAGGCGTTCGGGTGGGGCGTGCGGTTGGCGGGGATGCTGAGCCGCTACCTTCAGGATTGCGTTGATGTCGGGGCGGTGGCGGTGGCGATGTCCGGGGAGGCGATTCGTGTCCGGCTCTTCCGGTCGACCCACAAGATGAGCGCGGTGCAGACGGCGACGGTCGCGAGGGAGACCGCGGCGTCGAGGGTGGTCACGTCGGTGGCGTTGAGGTCGCCCCAGCCGATGGCGCCGAACACGAAGCCCAGGGAGTTGTTCACCGCGTGCAGGGCGATGGCCGCTTCGAGGCCGCCGGTGCGCCACACGAGCACGCCTGCCGCGAGCGCGAAGCCGGCCACGCCGATCATGCCGGGCGGGTTGTAGGGGTGTCCGACGACGAACAGGGGAAGGGGTAGCAGGATGCCCCACCACGGGTTGCGGAGCCAGGCTCCGAGCACCTGCATGGGCAGCGCGCGGAACGCGAACTCCTCGGCGGCGGCCTGGAAGGGCACGATCAGGAGCGCGCCGGCGATCAGCCACCCGCTGTGGGGATGCCACGAGGGTGCGATCGGCTCACCGGCGGCCCCGCCCACCGTGAGGAACACCAGGTGGACCGTCACGTACACGCCGAGGCAGATGGCCAGTGAGCGGACCAGCAGGCCGGTGCGCAGGCGTCCGGCGACGGACAGGAGTGCGCCGACGGGGCGGCGTCCGGCGGCCACGCCGATCATCACCGCGGGGATCAGGGCGAGCAGCGTGCTCATCAGCGCGAGGAACTGGTACGGGTTGTACAGGTCGGTCTGCTCGTCCAGCAGGCCCAGGGACGCCTCGAGCTGCGGGTTGACCAGCACGGCGGCGGCAAGTCCAGTGATGAGCACCAGCATCAACGCGAGGTAGGCCGCCGTCGCGGTGAGGAGGGTGACCAGCGGCCGCCACGAGCGGTAGTTGGCCTCGGCGCGGGCGAGCCGGTGGTAGTCCGGACGCCGCCGTGCCGAGGGGGGCACAGGAGCCGGGATGGGCGGGTGGGAGGTGGCGGTGGAGATGGTCATGTCGTCATCGTGTCCGGCCCACACCCGTCGTCACTATCGGTCGATCGGGTGCCTCCGGGAGTCGAAGGGATGGTCGAGGATTCATGCCATCGGACGACACCGCTCGCACCGCCGGCTGGCCTAGGGTGGCCCGGTGACCGGTCAACCCGTGCCTGCCGTCTCCGCGCCCCGAGCGCTGCGGGGGCGGAACGTGGTGTTCCTCGTCGCGGTCGCCGTGTTCTCGGTGCTGATGCTGGTGATCGCTCTGCCCGGGTATCTGGAGTCGCCGTTGGGTGGGTGGCTCGGCCCGGCCGCGATGCTGGTGAACCTGGCCGGCCTCGTCGCTTCCCAAGTGCTGTTGCCGAAGGTGCTGGACCGGGCGCCGAGCGCCGTGGAGGCGCCGGATGAGGAACGGGAACCCCGGGCGCTGCGCCACGCCCTGGTGATCACCGCGCTGGCGAGCGTCTCCGACGGGGCGGGGTTGGCGGCCGCGATCGTGTTGGTGTCGATCGCCGGACGCCGTCGCTGGCCGCCGATCCTCGTGACCGTGGTCGCCTTCGGTGTCGCGTACGCGGTGGGCCGGTGGTTGATCGTCCCACCGGGGGCGAACACGCTGACGGCGTCCGAGGAGGCCATCGGGATCGCCCTGCTGATCGCGACCCTGGTGTTGTTCGGCCTCTACCGCGGCAGCCGGCGCGCCTTGTGGCGCTCGCTGCACCAGGAGGCCGTGCTGGCCCGGCGGGAACAGGCCGCACGCCTGCTGCAGGCCCGCGAGGCCGAACGCACGCGCATCGCCCGCGAGATGCACGATTCGTTGTCGCACCGCCTGGCCCTGATCTCGCTGCACGCGGGCGCCCTGGAGTACCGCGACGACCTCGACCCCGCCGCCGCCCGCGAGGCGGCCGGGGTGATCAGGTCGGCCGCGGAGACCGCCGCGGACGAACTCGGTGCGGTGCTGGCCGTCCTCCGCCCGCCCTCGGAGGGCACCTCCCCCGCGCCCACCCTCGACGACGTGGGCGCGCTCGTCGACACCGCCAGCACCCCCGGGAGCCCCGTCCACCTGATCCTCGACGTCGGCCCCGGCGAACCCGTCCCGGCCGCGCTCGGACACCTCTACCGCCTCGTCCAGGAATCCCTCACCAACGCCGTCAAGCACGCCCCCGGTCAGCCCGTCACGGTCACGATCACGGGAGCGCCCGCCAGCGGCGTCCACGTCACGGTGAGCAACCCGCTGCCGGCCACCCCGGCGGACGCCCCCGGGTCCGGTCTGGGGCTGGCCGGGCTGACCGAACGGATGGCCCTGATCGGAGGCCGCTTCACCGCCACACCCGGCGCAGGCGCTTTCCGCGTGGACGCGTGGTTGCCATGGGCCTGACCCAGATCCGCGTGCTGCTCGTCGACGACGAGCCGCTGATCAGGGCCGGACTGCGGATGATCCTCGACGGGGCCGGCGGCATCGCCGTGGTCGGTGAGGCCGCCGACGGGCTGGACGCCGCCGCGCGCATCGCCGACCTGCACCCCCACGTGGTGCTCATGGACGTCCGGATGCCGCGGTGCGACGGTGTCGAGGCCACCCGCACCATCCGCGCGCGAACCCACCCGCCGACCGTGGTGATGCTCACGGCCTTCGACACCGATGACTTCCTGCTGCGCGCGCTCGACGCGGGAGCCTCCGGCTTCCTGCTCAAGCACATGCCACCGGCCGAACTGGTGGCGGCCGTCCAGCAGGCCGCCGACGGGACGATGTCGTTCTCGCCGAGCGTCCTGCAGCGGCTGGTGACGCACGCCGCGCGCGCACCGCAGCCCGCGGCGTCCGACCCCCTCGACGGGCTCAGCGCCCGCGAAGCCGAGATCGCGCGCCTGGTCGCTGACGGACTCACCAACGCCGAGATCGCCGGCCGCCTGTTCCTGTCACTGCCGACGATCAAGACCCACCTGGCCCGCATCTTCGACAAACTCGGGGTCACCAGCCGCGTCCAACTGGCCCTCGCGGTCCACGGACACCGACGCTAGCCGGCGGGGCCGTGCCCGGCGACGCGTCCATCAGACGACCGTGGCGATTGCGGCCAGGAAGGCGTCGGTGACCTCGGGAGGGCGGACCGCGACCCGCAGCCAGGAGGGGCTCAGGCCCGGGAAGGTTTCTCCGCGGCGCACGGAGAAGCCGCGCCGGGCCAGACGGCTGTGGAGCGACCCGCCCGGCCCGGCGGGTAGCCCGGTGTCGAACAGGACGAACGGCGCCCGGGGCGGGAGCACGACGCTCACGCCCAGCGCGGTGAGGCCCCCCACGAGGTGGTCGCGGTGCCGCTGCTCGGTGAGGGCGAGGTCACGGGCCCCAGCGCGGCCAGGATCGGTCAGGCAGGCCTCGATCGCCGCCAGTGCAAGCCCGGACACCGCCCACGGCGGCTGTTGGGCGACGAGACGGGCCACGAGCCGGGGATCGCCCACGACGTAGCCGGCCCGGACGCCGGCCAGCCCCCACGTCTTGGTCAGCGACCGGACCACCAGGACGCCGGGCATCCGGGGACTGATGAGGCTGTCCTGCTCGCCGGGCACGGCGTCCATGAACGCCTCGTCAACGACCAGCACACGCCCGGGTCGCGTCAGCCAGGCCAGGGACGCGGCGGGGTGCAGCACGCTGGTGGGGTTGGTCGGGTTGCCGACCAGCACCAGGTCGGAGTCCGGCACGGCGTCCGGGTCGAGGACGAACCCCACGTCGGGCCGGAGGAGGTGCCGCATCACGTCGATGCCGGCGCGGCGGAGGGCGGCCTCGGGTTCGGTGAACTGGGGGTGGATCACGACCGGGTGGCGCGGGGTGAGGCCGCGGGCGATCAGGGTGAAGGCCTCGGCGGCGCCTGCGGTTGGCAGGACCATGTCCTCGTGGACGCCGTGGCGTCGTGCGATGGCCGCGCGGGCCCTTTCGGGGTCGGGGTAGCGGTCCGCGTCGGTGAGGGCGGTGGTGAGGGCGTCCAGCAGCCAGGGCGGTGGCCCAGGCACGCGGACGTTGACCGCGAGGTCGACGAGCCCGGGGCGCAGGTCGCGGTCGCCGTGGTGGGCCAGGTCGGGTTCCACCGCGGCGGCGGCATGGGCGTGGACTGCGTCGGCGAACCGTTGCGCCAGCGCCGGGTGGCCCGCCCAATGGGTGTGGAGGTAGGAGGCGTGCACGGTGGGGCGTCCCGTGGAGGCGGGGTCGAGGGACACCCCGTCGGTGACGGGGCCGTCGGGCCGGTCCCACGCCCAGGCCGGGTCGGCGTCGGTCGGCAGCGGCGTGCGCGTGCGGTGGAATTCGTGCCCGGTGATGGTGTCGCCGGCGCGTGCGAGGAGGGTGTCCGTGGGGGCGGTGGCGTCCCGGTAGCCGAGGATCAGGCGTGGGTGCATGGCGGCGGCCGCTGGGACCGCGCCCACCATGGGCCGGTCGTCGAGGGTGTCGGCGAGGTAGAGCAGGCCGGCGCACTCGGCGACGGTCGGGACGCCTGCGGCCACGGCGGTGCGCACCGCCGCCCGCAGCGACTGGTTGGCGGCGAGGTCGGCGGCGTGTACCTCCGGGAAGCCGCCGCCGAGGTAGAGGCCACAGGTGCCGGCGGGGAGGTCCGCAGCCGTGAGGGGGTCGAACTCGACCACGTCGCAGCCGGCAGCCGTCAGAAGTTCGTCGGTCTCGGGGTAACGGAACGTGAAGGCCCGCCCGGCCGCGACCGCCACGACCGGACGCCGCGACGACGACGGCCGCACCACCCGGGCGGGCTGCCAGCCCTGGACGTCCAGGGCCGGAGCCGTGGCCGCCACCGTGAGCAGGTCGTCGAGGGAGACGCCGGCTTCGACATGGTCGGCGAGGGCGTCGAGGGCCGCCGCCGCGTCCGGGCGTTCGGCGGCGGGCACCAGCCCGAGGTGCCGCGACGGGGCTTCGAGGCCGTCGGTGCGGGGGAGCGCGCCCAGGACCGGGATGCCGGTCCGTTCGACGGCCGCGGTGGCGTCGGCCGCGTGGCGGGGGGAGCCGACGCGGTTGAGGATGACGCCGGCCACCCGCAGTTCGGGGTCGTAGGTGGCGAGTCCGTGGACGAGGGCCCCGACGGTGCGCGAGGTGTGGGCGGCGTCCACCACCAGCACGACGGGGCTCGAGGTGAGCCGGGCGACGTGGGCGGTGGACCCGGCGCCGTCGGTGCCGATCCGCCCGTCGAACAGCCCCATGACGCCCTCGATGACGGCGACGTCGCAGGGGGTGGGCGTCGCGGCGCCGTGGACCAGCAACGGCGCGACGAGGTGTTCGCCGACCATGACGGGGTCGAGGTTGCGTCCCGGGCGTCCGGTGGCGAGGGTGTGGTAGCCGGGGTCGATGTAGTCAGGTCCCACCTTGAACCCGGCGACCGCCAACCCCCGGCGGCGCAGCGCGGCCATGAGTCCGATGGCGAGCGTGGTCTTGCCCTGGCCGGATGCGGGGGCGGCCAGCACGACGCGGGGGAGGCTCACCATTCGATCCCCCGTTGGCCCTTCTGGCCACGGTCGAAGGGGTGCCGCACCTTCGTCATCTCGGTGACGAGGTCGGCGGCGTCCAGCAGGGCGGGCGGACAGCCACGGCCGGTGACGACGACGTGCTGGACGCCGGGGCGCGCCTGCAGGGTGGCGACCACCTCCTCGATGTCGACCCACCCGCGGGCCAGGGGATAGGTGAACTCGTCCAGGACGTACAGCGTGTGCGCCTCGCCGGTGAGGCGCCGGGCCACCTCGGCCCAGCCCTCGGCGGCCAGGGACGCCTGGTCCGCGGCGGCGGTGGCGCGCGACCACGTCCAGCCGGCGCCCATCGTGTGCCAGTCCACCGGGCCTCCGACGCCGTGGTCGCGGTGGGCCCGGTCGAGTTCGGCGAGCGCAGCGTGCTCGCCCGGCTGCCATGCCCCCGACTTCACGAACTGGAATACCCCGACCGACCAGCCCTGCGCCCAGCCACGCAAGGCCAGGCCCAGGGCGGCGGTGGTCTTGCCCTTGCCGTCGCCGGTGTGGACGATGAGCAGGGGTCGCTGGCGGCGCTCGCGCGTCGTGAGCCCGTCGTCGGGGACGACGGTGGGGCGTCCTAGCGGCACGGCGTCCACCGCCCGGCCCAGACGCCGACGCTAGGCTCAGCGCCGTGATCCCCGACCCCTACGGCACGGCGCCCGGGCTGCCCGACGAGGCGTTCGACTCCGACGGTCTGCTGACCAAGCGCCACGTCCGCGCCTCGGCGCTGGCCGTCCTGCGGCCGCGGCCGGGCGAGGTGCTCTGGGATCTGGGCGCGGGCGCCGGCTCGGTCGGCATCGAGTGGGCGCGCACCGACCCGACGTGCCGGGCTGTCGGCGTCGAGCGGGACGCCGTGCGCGCGGCCCGCGCCCGCGGTAACGCCGAACGCCTCGGCGTGGCGGAGCGGGTCAGGATCGTCGAGGCGGACCTCCGCGACGGTCTGGCCGCGCTGCCCGCTCCGGACGCGGTCTTTGTCGGCGGGGGGGTGACCCGGGAGGTGGTGGACGCCGCCTGGGCGGCCCTGCCCGCGGGCGGACGTCTCGTGCTGCACGGCGTCACGCTGGAGGCCGAGGCGCTGCTCGTGGACTGCCACCGGGCGTGGGGCGGGGCGTTGGTGCGCCTGGCCGTCGAGACCGCAGCCCCGATCGGCGGTCTGCTGGGGTGGACGCCGGCGCGCGCCGTGGTCCAGTGGTCGGGAACGAAGGGCTGACATCAGTCCAACGCCCTGACGAGGGCGTCCCGGACGCGGCGGCTGCGGCGCGGGTCACGGTTGCCCACGACGGCGACGGTGAGGCCCCCGGCGTTCTCGGTGGCCGGGGTGAAGGCGCTGCCCCCGCGGGCGTCGTCGGCCCGGACGCAGAACGTGTGCCGATCCTCGGCGTCCGCCGCGACGGCCTCGTTGACGGCCGGGTCGTCCGCGGCCGCGAGCACGTACCAGGCACCGTCGAGGTCGGTCGCGGCGTAGCCCCGCGGCGTCCAGGCCACCAGCCCGGCGTCGGCGAAGGCGCGCACGCCGGGCGTCGCCTCGGGGGCGACCACGTGGACGCGGGCGCCGACCTCGAGCAGGCGGCGCAGGCGGCGTTCGGCGACACGCCCCGCGCCGACCACCACCACCGCCCGGTCGCGCAGGGCCAGCCCGGCGAGGTAGACGGGGGCACCGGCGCCGTCGAGCGGCTCGTGGGGGTGGTCAGGCGCCGGAGCCGGGTGGTCGGCGTGGTCGAGGGTGCGGGCGGCGGCCCGGTAGCGGTCCGCCACGACGGAAGCCAGTTCGTCGCAGTCGCCGATCACGTCGGCGAGCCGGACGGCGACGTCGGGGTGGTCGGCGAGCCACGCATCGATGCCCTGCCGGGTCCAGGCGTGGAGGCGGCCGGGGAACAGGAAGTTCGGCGCGACCACGAGGCGGCGGCCGCCGAGCGCGTACGCCTCGTCGAGGGCCTCGCCGAGGCTGGGGTGGCTGACCTGGATGAACGCGGGGACGACGCGGGCGTGGCCTCCCTCTTCCCGCACCAGTCGGGCGAGGCGTGCGTGGTCGGCGTTGGCCTCGGGGACGCTGCAGCCGCGGCCGAGCAGGACGACGGTCGTCTCCGCGGGCGTCCAGTCGTCGAGGGCGGACGCGATCCGTTGCCGTACGGCCGCGCGGAGCCGCGGGTCGGAGCCCAGGTGTGCGGCGTAGGCGACCTCGGCGTCGGGGACGCCGCGCTGGCCGTCGGCGATGGCCTCGGGGATGTCCTCGCGGACGTGGCCGCCGGCGCCCACCATGAGGGGCACGACGACGGCGCGAGGCGTGGTCTGCCCGGCGAGGACGTCGGCGAGCGCCTCGTCGATGGAGGGCTCGACGAGTTCGACGTAGGCGGCGACGGTGGGCACGTCGACCAGCAGGCGTCGCACGCGGTCGACGAGCGCGGTGCAGGCCTCGACCCCGGTGCCGACCCGGGTGCCGTGGGCGGCGATGACGAGCGGGACGGGGGTGTTCATGCCAGCCACCGGTAATCGCGCGGGGTGACCATGACCTGCCGGCCGAGCCCGGACGGCAGGACGCGGGTGGTCGACGAGCCCACAACGACCAGCGAGTTCATGTCCACCCACTCGACGTCGAAGGTGGCGAGGGTGGCGAGCCGCACCCACTGGTCGGGACGCTCGGCGTTCCTGACCACGGCGACGGGCGTGGTCGGCGGTCGGTGTTCGCCCAGGAGGGCCAGCGCCCTCGGCAGGTGCTCGACCCTCTTGCGGCTGCGGGGGTTGTAGAGCGTGGTCACGAAGTCCCCTTCCGCGGCCGCCCGGAGGCGCCGTTCGATGGTCGGCCAGTCGGTGTGCAGGTCGGACAGCGAGATGGTCGCGTGGTCGTGCCCCAGCGGGGCGCCCAGGATCGCGGACGCCGCCAGCTCGGCCGTGACGCCCGGGACGACCTCCACGTCGATCATGTCGGTGCCCTGCTCGAAGGTGGGGGAGGCCATCGCGTAGATCGCGGGGTCGCCGCCGCACACGAGGGCGACGGCACGGCCCTCGCGGGCCTTCGCGATGGCGAGCGAGGTGCGCTGCTCCTCGGTGCCCATGCCCTGGGCGACGACCTCGGTTCCGGGGCGCAGCAGCGCCCGGATCTGGGCGACGTAGGGCCGGTAGCCGATCACCACGCTCGCCTCCGTGAGGACGCGGTGGGCCCGAGGGGTGAGCAGGTCATGGCTGCCCGGCCCGAGGCCCACGACGGCGAGACGCCCGCGCGCGGGGAGGCGTCCGACGGCGCAGGTGGCCTCGGGGGTCTTGCGCTTCTCGACGACGAGGTCGGCGCCATGGGCGACGACGGACGCCTCGGCCACGCTGGGCGTCCCGACGGCCGCGGCGGGGGCCGCGCTCGGGTTGGGGACGACGCAGATGGCGAGGGCGGTGGCCGGGTAGGTGACCAACGGGACGCCGAGGGCTGCGGCCAACTCGACGAGGCCCGGCTCGTCGGCCTTGGCGTTCACGGTGGTGAGGGCGGCCAGCGATGCCGGGGAGAGGCCCGCTTCGGCGAGCGTCCCGGTCAGCAGGGCGTGGAGGGCGTCCACGCTGGTGCCGCGGTTGCAGCCCATCCCGGCGATCAGGCTGCGCGGGTGCAGGACGACGGTGGGCAGGTCGGGAGCCGGGGGACGCACGGCGTCCGTGACGACGATGCGGGCGACCGGCGGCGGGGGTGGCGGCAGGGTTTCCACGTGCGTGCCGCGGGTCAGGGTCCGGTCGACGCCGGCCTCGGCCACGTTCCCGGGCAGCGCCGGCAACGGCCAGGGGCGCTCCCGGACGAGTTCGACGGGGCGTCCGTCCAGCACGGCCCGCGTGACGCCCGCCAGGTCGCCGCTGGTCGCCCAGCCGAGGGTGTCGAAGGCGGTGAGGCCGAGGGCGTCCGTGGCGGTGGTGAGGACGGCCGTCGCCCCCAGGCCGGACGCGAGCCGTCGGGCGAGCTCGTTGGCGCCACCGACGTGGCCACCCACGAGGGGGACGCAGAAGCGTCCGGCCTCGTCGATGACCACGACGCCGGGGTCGGTGTGCTTTGACGCCAGCAGGGGGGCGATGAGGCGGGTGGTGGCGCCGAGGGCGAGGTGGCTGACGATGAGGTCGCACTCGGTCCAGGCGCGACGGAGCCCGTCGGAGGCCGGGCCGTCGTAGCGGGTGGTGGGCGTGCCGAGCAGCACGTCGATGCGGTCGGCGGTGGCCCGGGCGGCGGGGTGGCCGACCACCTGTCCGATGCGGGGGGCGGCGTCCGGGTCGGCGTGGGTCATGCGGTGTCTCCCAGGTAGAGGCGGTGGGCGGGGTCGCCGGAGGGGTGCTCTCGCCAGGCGAGGTCTCCCCGGGCCGCGGCCAGGGTGCCGAGGACGTCGCCGTCGGGCCCGGCGACGACCACGATCCGGCGCGGGCGGTGGTCGCCGAGGCGCGCCAGCGAAGCGGCGCCGGCCAGCACGGCCAGGTCGGGGACGCCGGAGGCGCCCGGGCCCTGGTCGTCCAGGGACCAGACGGCGGCCAGGCGCGCCCGGGCGAGCGTCGAGACCTCCGCCCCCACGACACCCTCGACCCAGACCAGGTCGCCGATCCCCGCCGCGAGCAGGGCGGACGCCACGGCGGCGGTGGGCCCGACCGTCGCCGGCGGCGTCCGGTCGGGGGCCGGGCCGGCGATCGGCCGCGGCGAAGGGTGCTCGTGGGCGTCCGGGTCGAGCACGAGCACGACGTTCGGCTGCCGGACGTCGCTCGTCGCGAGCGCCTCGTCCTCGGTGAGGGTCCGGATGCGCTCGTCGTGCTCGCCGAGGCGCTCGGCGAGGACGTAGCGGCGTCCGAGGCCGCGCAGCCCGGTCGCGAGCTCCCGGACGCCCACGTGCAGGTCGGTCAGGACCGCCACCTTCGGGCAGGCCCGGCAGGCGTGGAGGGCCGGACGCGGGTCGTGGCCGTGGGCGGAGACGACGAGCGCGTCGTCCCAGGGGAGCCCAACGGCGGCGAAGGCCGCCTGGACGGAGCTGGGCGCCGTGACGACCCGGGGCTGCAGCCCTGCTGCGCGGAGCCGCCGGACCACGCCGTACAACAGGGGGTCGCCGGACGCGATCACGAGCGCGTCCGCGTCGGCCGGGAGCGCGGCGAGGCGCTCGACCGCCGCGCTGATCGGGCCCAGGACGACCCTGCGCTCGTCGGGGACGCCGAGGGCGTCGAGGTGGCGGCGTCCCCCCACGACGAGGTCCGCGGCGGCGGCATCCGCCCGCAGCGCGGCCGAGGGCATCCCGAGGAGGCCGTACACGGTGATCACGGCCGCTCGCTCGCCGGATCGGCAGCCCGGAACTCGTGCCGGAAGCCCGGGTGGTACAGGTGGCTGCGGCGTCCGCTCGGACCCTCGGCCAGCGCCGGCCCGACGAGCACCACCGTGTGCTTCCAGAGCTTGTGCTCCTTCATGGTCGCGTGCAGGTCCGACAGGGGGCACCGCAGCATCAGCTCGTCGGGCCAGGTCACCCGGTACCCCACGATGCAGGGCGTGTCCGCGGGGTAGCCGCCGGCGAGCAGCTCGTCCTGCAGGGCCCGGTTGCGGGCCGCGGACAGGTAGAGGGCCATGGTGGCCCCGTGCCGGGCGAACTCGCGGACGGACTCCCGCGGCGGCATCGGCGTCCGCCCGCCCTCCAGCCGCGTGAGCACCAGGGACTGCGACACCTGGGGCACGGTGATCTCGACGTCGGCCCGGGCGGCGGCCGCCGAGAACGCCGAGATCCCGGGGATGGTCTCGTGGGCGAGCCCGAGGTCGTCGCACAGCGCCCGCTGTTCGGCGGTGGCCCCGTAGATCGACGGGTCGCCGGTGTGCACGCGCGCCACCAGCAGCCCCTCGTCGCGGGCGCGCCGGTACAGCGGCTCGAGGTCCTCCAGGGATGCGGTCGCCGAGTCGACGACCAGGGCATCCGGGCGCGCCCCCGCGACGAGCCCGGGGTGGACCAGGCTGGACGCCCACACCACGACGTCGGCCGCCGCGATCACCCGGGCCCCGCGGACGGTGATCAGGTCGTCCGCGCCGGGGCCGGCGCCGACGAACACGACCCTGCCCTCGCGCCCGGTCACAGCCGGCCGCCCGTCGTGGCGCGTGCCGGCGCTGACAGCACCGTGCTGAAGTAGGGCGCCCTGGTGCGGGCGGCGTCCGGGCCGGCGACGATGGTCTCACCGGGCAGGCCCACGTCGGTGCCGATGACCGAGCCGTCCAGGCGTCCGGACGCCTCGAGCCGCTCCAGCACCTCGGGCAGGAGACGCCCCGCCTTGTAGGCCACGACCGTGTCCGCCACGGCCACGACGGCGTCCAGCACGTCGAGCCCGGCGGTCACGGGCACCAGCGCGAGCACCTCGGTGCCCTCGACCAGTGGCGTCCGGGACGCCGCGGCCAGCGCCTGCATCGCCGTGATCCCCGGCACGACCTCGATCGCGACGTCGGGCAGGACCGCGGTCACCTCGGACGCCAGGTAGCTGAACGTCGAATAGACGCTGGGGTCGCCGACCGTGGCGAACGCGACGAGGTCGGCGCCGGCCGCGAAGGCCGCCACGGCCGCGGCGGCGGAGGCCTCCCAGGCCTCCCGGCGCCGGTCCGTGACGCCCGACCGGTCACCCATGCTGAAGGGCACCCGGACGACCCGGGCGGCCGCGTCCGGGCACGCGGCCAGCACGACCTGCTCGGCGCGGCCGGCCGCGCCCTCGCTGCGCTCGGTGGCAGGCACCAGGATGGCGTCCGCCATGGCCAGCAGCCGCACGGCCTTCACGGTGACCAGCTCAGGGTCCCCGGGGCCGACCCCGACCCCGACGAGCCTGCGATGGGTGGCGGTCATGCGGGTCCTCCCGTGGTGGTGGCGGCGCCGGCCCAGGCCAGCAGGGTGTCGAGGTCGAGGTGCTCCTCGACGGCGTCGGCGAGGAGCTCGATCATCGCCTCGCGCCGGTCGGCGTGCCCGGGGTGGCCGGACGCCGGCGTCCAGTCGCTCCCGGCCTGCGCGGCCACGCGGGTGAGCCACGCGCGGCGGAAGGCGTCGTTCTCGAGTGTGCCGTGCCACAGCGTGCCCCAGGTTGCGCCGGACGCGCAGCCGTCCAGGAAGGGATCGGCCTGGCCGACGACCCGACAGGCACCGTGGTGGATCTCGTAGCCGGTGACCTGGTGACCCTCCCAGGTGCCGGTCGGCCGGCCGAGCACCTTGTCCGCGCCGAAGGTGACGTGCACCGGCAGCAGCCCCAGGGCCTCGGTGGTGCCGTGGCCGGACTCCACCTCGTCGTCGATCGTGCGGGCGAGCATCTGGTAGCCGCCGCACACGCCGAGGATCGGTCGGCCCGTGTCGGCCCGCCGGGCCAGCACGGCGGCGATCCCCGATGTCCGCAGCCAGGCCAGGTCGTCGACGGTGGCGCGGCTGCCGGGCAGGACGACCAGGTCGGCGGCCACGCAGGTGGCCGGGTCCTGCGTGACGAGGACCTGGACGCCCGGCTCGTGGGCCAGGGCGTCCACGTCGGTGGCGTTCGAGATGCGGGGGAGCCGTACCACGGCGACGCGCAGGGCGGCCCTGTCGGCGGCCGGGTCGGACGCCGGCGCCCGGTCGTGGCGCCAGCGGCCCACCTCGAGGGCGTCCTCGCCGTCGAGCCACACGCCGGGCAACCACGGCAGGACGCCGAGGTTCGCGAGCCCGGTGCGGCGCGTGATCTCCAGCAGCCCGGGGTCGAGGATCGACTGGTCGCCGCGGAACTTGTTGATGACGTACCCGCGCAGCAAGGCGCGGTCCGCGTCGTCCAGGAGGGCCCACGTGCCGAAGAGCGAGGCCAGGACGCCGCCACGGTCGATGTCGCCGACGAGCACCACAGGCAGGCCGAAGGCCCTCGCCAGGCCCAGGTTCACGTAGTCGCCGGCCCGCAGGTTGATCTCGGCTGGCGACCCGGCGCCCTCGCACACGACGACCTCGTGCGCGGCGGCCAGTTCGCGGTAGGCGGCGTGCGCGGCCTCGGCGAGGTGACGGCGTCCGGTGGCGTACACGCCCGCCTCGAGGACGCCGGCCGGCTGCCCGCGCAGCACGACGAAGCTGCGCCGGTCGGTGCCGGGCTTCAGCAGCACCGGGTTCATCGCCGAGGTGGGCTCGACGCCGGCGGCCTGGGCCTGCAGGTACTGGGCGCGCCCGATCTCGGAGCCGTCGCGGCACACCATCGAGTTGTTCGACATGTTCTGGGCCTTGTACGGCACGACGTCGACGCCCCGGCGCCGCAGCGCCCGGCACACCCCGGTCACGACGAGGGACTTGCCGGCATCCGAGGAGGTGCCGGCCACCAGCAGGCCGGTCATCGCGCACCGCCCGAGGCGGCGCGGGCTCGGGCGAGCGTCGCCGCCACGGCCAGCCCCGTCGCCGCGACCGTGACCGCGGTGACGAGCCGGGCGGCGTCCCGGACGCCCGCCGCGTCCGGCCGGTCGCCCTCCCCGAGGGTGCCGCGCACCTCGACCCGCGAGCCGTAGACGTTCCTGCCGCCGAGCCGGACGCCGAGCGCGCCCGCCCACGCGGCCTCGCACCAGCCGCCGTTGGGGCTGGGGTGCCGGGCGTGGTCGCGCAGCATCGTGCGGGCCGCCCGGCGCGGGCTGCCGCCGACCACGGGCGCGAGCGCACAGGCGAGGACGCCCGTGAGGCGGGCCGGCGCGAGTCCGGCCAGGTCGTCCAGTCGTGCGGACGCCGTCCCGAACCGGGCGTGGCGGGCGCTCCGATGGCCGACCATGGCGTCCAGGGTGTTCACGGCCCGGTGGCCGAGCAGCCCGGGCACGCCGGCGACGGCCCCCCAGAAGAGGGACGCGACGACGGCGTCCGAGGTGTTCTCGGCCAGCGACTCGACGGTGGCGCGGGCGAGGTCCGGCTCGTCCAGCCCGTCGGGGGTGCGGCCGCACAGGTGCGGCAGCCGGCCGCGGGCGGCCGGCAGGTCGGCGTCCTCGAGATGGCGCGCCATCGCGCGACCCTCGGCGGCCAGCGTGCGCGCACCGAGCACCGCCCAGGTGGCGGCGGCGGTCACGAGCACCCGGGCGAGAGTGCGGCGGCCGGTGGCCCGCTCCAGGGCGACCCCACCCGCCAGCACGGGCAGCAGGGCGGCGCCCGCGAAGGCGGCCCCGCGGGTGCGGTCGTCGGCCCACAGCCCGCGCTCGAGCGTCCCGGCCCACCGGCCGAACGTGGCCACGGGATGGCCCCGGCGGGGGTCGCCGACGACGGCGTCGACGAGGACGCCGAGCGCCAGGCCCGCAGCCCGCGCCCGTAGGCTGGCGGCGTGACGGTGCTGATCCTGGGTGGCACGGCCGAGGGCCGCGCCCTGGCGTCCGCGCTCGTCGGCGTGGGGACGCCCATCGTCACCTCGGTGGCCGGCCGCACCCGCGACCCGGCGCTGCCCCCCGGTCCGGTGCGGAGTGGGGGCTTCGGTGGCGCGGCGGGGCTGACGTCCTGGCTTCGTGACCACGCCGTCACGGCGGTCATCGACGCCACCCACCCGTTCGCCGCCACGATGACGGCGCACGCGGCCGAGGCCTGCACCGCCGCGGGGGTGCCGCTGCTCCGGTTGGAACGGCCCAGTTGGCGCGCTCACCCGGATGCCCCGTCCTGGACGTGGGTGGCCGACCACGAGGCGGCCGCCGCGACGGCGTCCGAACTGGGGGACCGGATCTGGCTGACGGTCGGACGCCAATCGCTGGCCCGGTACGCGCGGCTGGCCCGACGGCCGGTGCTAGTGCGGGTCGCCGAGGCGCCGGCCTCCGCGGTGCCGCCCGCCTGGACGCTGCTGGTGGACCGCGGTCCCTTCGAGTTGCTGACCGAACGGGCGCTGATGGACCGGCACGGCGTCCGCGTCCTGGTCACGAAGGACGCCGGTGGCGTCCACACCGCCGCCAAGCTGGACGCCGCCCGCGAGGCGGGCGTCGCGGTCGTCGTGGTGGAGCGCCCGGCGCTGCCCCCCGGAATCAACACCGTCGACGCCGCGCCGGCGGCGGTGACGTGGGTGCGCGGGCTCAGCACGCGGTCCACTCCGGTGTGAGGTCGAGGCCCGCCACGGCCCCGATGACGGTGATCGCGGGCGGCTGGACGTCGGCGTCGGCGGCCAGGGTCGCGACGTCGGCGACGGTGCCGCGGACCACCCGACTGCGGGGGCCGCAGCCGTCCTCGACCACGGCGGCAGGTGTCGCCGGGTCGAGACCGGCCCCGGTGAGGGCGGCGCAGATGGCGGCCAGGTTGGCGACCCCCATCAGCACGACGAGCGTGGTCTGCGTTCGGGCGAGCGCCTCCCACGGGATCGTGCTGCGCGGATCCCCGGGGGGAACGTGCCCGGACACCACCGTGAAGCCCTGCGACAGACTCCGGTGGGTGACGGGCACGCCCGCCAGCGCGGGCACGGCGACCGCCGAAGTCACGCCCGGGACGACCTCGACCGGGACGCCGGCCAGGGCGCACGCCTGAGACTCTTCACCGCCGCGGCCGAAGACGAAGTTGTCGCCGCCCTTGAGGCGGACCACCCGGCGGCCCGCCCGTGCCTGGTCGATGAGGATCTCGTTGATGCGGTCCTGGGGCGTGCAGGCGCCGCGCGGGATCTTGCCGACGGCGATCCGCTCGGCGTCGGGGCGCATCTCGTCGAGGACGGCCAGCGGTGCCAGCCGGTCGTAGACCACGACGTCGGCCTGCTGCACGGCGCGCAGCCCGGCGACGGTGATGAGGTCGGGGTCGCCGGGCCCACCACCGACGAGGACGACCGTGCCGGGGGTCAGGTGATGCTTCACAAGGAGGTCCTGTTCTGGGGAGCGGGGCGGGGGTCGAGGAGGTCGGCCACCTGGTCGAGGGTGCGGGGCCGGCCGTGGAGGCCGAGGCGTGCGGCGAGCGCGAGCGGCCAGGGGTGGTGCAGCCCGGCCCGGGTCACGAGAGCGGCGTCGGCGAGCAGGGCTGTCGGGTCGCCCTGTATCACCCTCTGGTCGACCACGACGGCGACCGAGTCGGCCCAGGCCAGCGCGAGGTGGATGTCGTGGGTGGCGTACGCGATCGTCGTGCCCGCGGCCACGAGCCGGTCGAGCGCGGCCAGCATCCCGTCGACGCCCGCCGGATCGAGCCCGGCGGTGGGCTCGTCCAACAGCAGCACCTCCGGACGCATCGCCACGGCACCCGCGGCGGCGACCCGTTTGCGCTCGCCGTAGGACAGGTGGTGGGTGGCGCGCTCGGCGAGGTGGGCGATGCCGAGGAGTTCCAGTGCCTCGGCCACCCGCTCGCGCACCTCAGGCTCGGCGAGCCCGAGGTTGAGGGGCCCGAAGGACACGTCCTGGGTGACGTCGGCTGAGAAGAGCTGGTCGTCAGGATCCTGCAGCACGATCTGGACGCGGCGTCGGTGGGCGCGCAGGGCAGCCCGGTCGTGGCAGAGGGCCGTCCCACGGTAACGGACGTGGCCCGCGGAGGGCCGGTGGGCGCCGGCCAGACACCGCAACAGGGTGGTCTTGCCCGACCCGTTGGCGCCCAGCACCGCCGTCCGGGTGCCGGGATGCAGCGCCACGGTGGCGCCGTGCAGGACGTCGGCCCGGCCCGGGTAGCCGGCCGCCACCGCCTCCGCGCTCAGCAGGGCGGTCACCGTGCCGCCCAGGCGGGCAGCGCGAGCATCCAGAGGAGCGCGAGGACGGCGGCCGTCAGGGCCCGAAACGGCCACGAGGCCGAGCGCGCGACGGGCAGGGTGACGAGGGCCGACTCGAAGCCGCGGGCCTGCAGCCCCGCCTGGAGCCGTTCCGCCCGATCCCACGCGCGGACCAGCACCATGCTCGTGGCTGCGGCTGCCACCCTCCACCGCCGGCGCCGGGTGGCGGTACCCCCGAGCCGGTTGGTCTGGGCGTCGTGGAGGCCGACCGCGGTGTCGAGGAGGACGAACAGCAGGCGATAGGTGAGCGAGGCAACCTCGATCAGGGGGTCGGGGACGCGCAGCCGACGCAGCCACGTCAGCAGGTCGATCATGGGCGTCGTGGTGGCCAGCACCATCAGGGCCGACGTGCCCGCGACGCCGTGCGCGAGGACGTCCAGAGCGTGGGCGAGGCTGGCGGGGGTCACCGCCAGCGGTCCCCACGCCGCCAGCGCGTCCACGTGGCCACCGCCGACGGACACGGCCACGGACGCGCTGCCCAGCGCGAGAAACGCCACGGGCGGGGCCATGGCCACTCCCAGGACGCGCACCGGGATCCGGGCCGGCCCGAGGATGAGCAGCACGGACGCCACCGCCACGGCCAGCGTGCCGGGCCACGAGGGGGCCGCCAGGGCGCTGAGCACCAGCCCCACCGAAAGGACCACCTTCTCCTCCACGCGCACGCCTCGCCACGGCCCGGTCCAGGCGGCGTCGTCGAGCGACGTGAGGTGGCCCTCAGTCATCGGCGTCCCTCGGCGTCCCCGCCGCTTCGGCGGGTGCCGTCGCGTGGCCGCGGAGGCGGCCGAGGGCGAAGCCCAGGACGCCGGCGCCCACCGCCGCCTGGAGGGCGAACAGGCCCGCCTCCACCTCGGAGCTCGCCGGAGCGAACACCGGGGTGAACCAGGGCTCGACGCCGTGGTCGGTCAGCACGTCGACGACCTGGGTGTCCGTGCCTGCGAACGGCTCGGCGCCGGGGACAGGAGGCGGCGCAGCCCGCCACGGGAGGACGAGAACCGCCACGAGCGCGACGAGCAGCGCGCGCGTCCAGCGGCTACGCATGGGCGGGCTCCTCGGTGGCCAGTCCCAGCCGGACGAGGTGCGGTCGTGCCGCCCGGTCGAGGAAGCCGAAGAGCAGCACTCCGAGGATCCCCTCGGCGACGGCCAGCGGCACCTGTGTGAAAGCGAAGATGCCGAGGAACTTGGCGAACGAGCCGCCGAAGCCCGAGCCCAGGTCGGGGTGGGCCAGTGCTAGCTGCGCAGCCGAGACCACGTAGGTGGTGAGGTCGGCGATCGCCATGGCCGCGAAGAGGCCGACCGGTCGGGGGAGACGCACCGCGCGGGCGAGGCGCCACGCGCCGTACCCGGCCCACGGCCCCGCCACCGCCAGGGCCACCACGTTCGCGCCGAGTGTCGTCAGCCCGCCGTGCGCGAGGAGCAGCGCCTGGAAGACCAGGACGACGGTGCCCAGGAACGCCATCACGGGCGGCCCGAATAGGACGGTGCCCACCCCCGTCCCCGTCGGATGCGACGAACTTCCGGTCAGGGAGGGCAGCTTGAGTGCCGAGAGCACGAACGTGAACGCGCCGGCCACCGCCAGCAGCAGGGTGTTCTCGGGGGTGCGGCGCGTTTCGGCGATGACCGCGTGGGCGCCGTGCACGACGAACGGGGTGGCGACGGCGAACCAGGCGGCGGCTTGCACGGGGGGGAGGAATCCCTCGGCGATGTGCATGACGCGACTCCCTCTCGGGAGGACGCGTCCCGACTCGGTGTGGTCCGCGACGGACGAGTTCCTGACTTCCAGCGCTGGGCTGTCCACAGTGGCGCGACCGTGCCGGCTCTTCCCGGCTTCCTCGCGTCGTCGCGGTGTGCAGTTGTGCGGTCTCGAGTATGGCACGAGGCCCGGTCCGCGGGGACCGAGGGTCGAGAAGCGGCCCGGGTGCCATCATGGGCGTCCGAGGTACCCACGACCCGAGGAGCGCCATGCCCACCACGTACGAGTACGTCAAGGACGGGGGCGAGATCTACCGCGAGTCGTTCGCGACGATCCGTCGCGAGGCCGACCTTCGGGGGCTGCCCGACGACGTGGCCCGAGTGGCGGTGCGGATGATCCACGCCATGGCCCAGACCGACCTCGTGCCCGACCTCGCCTGGACCCCGGGTGTCGTGGCGTCGTGCCGTGAGGCGCTGGCCGGCGGGGCCCCGATCCTGTGCGACTCCACGATGACCGCCACCGGCATCATCCGGTCGCGCCTCCCGCGCGACAACGACGTGGTGTGCCACCTCGGGGAACCTGAGGTTGCTGAGCTGGCCCGGGAGCTCGGCACGACCAAGTCGGCCGCAGCGGTCGAGCTGTGGCGGCCGCGGCTGGCCGGCGCCGTCGTGGCCATCGGCAACGCACCCACCGCGCTGTTCCACCTGCTGGAGGTGCTCGCCGAGACCGGAGATCGTCCCGCCGGGATCATCGGCATCCCGGTCGGCTTCGTGGGAGCCGCCGAGTCGAAGCGGGCGCTCGCCGACAACGACCTCGGGCTGGAGTTCCTGACGTTGCACGGACGCCGGGGCGGGTCCGCGGTGACGGTGGCGGCCGTCAACGCCATCGCCAGCACCGCGGAGACGACCAACGACGCGCGTGGCTGACCGAGCGGGGGGACGCGCCGGCCAACTGGAATCCTCGCGACTGAGGCCGGGGTGGACGACCGGCGCCTGCGCCACCGCCGCCGCCCGGGCCGCCTGGGTGGCCCTCGTCACCGGCGAATTCCCCGACCCCGTGACGATCGAACTCCCCCTCGGGCGGACGCCGGCGTTCGCCCTCACCGCGGAACGGCTCGACCGCGAGGGGGACGCCGTCGTCGCGGCCATGGCCGCTGTCACCAAGGACGCCGGCGACGACCCGGACGTGACCCACGGCGCCGTCGTCCGGGCCACCGTGCGCCTGGGCGCCCCCGGCTCGGGGATCGTCTTCGCCGCCGGTCCGGGCGTCGGCACCGTCACCCTGCCCGGCCTACCGTTGGCGATCGGCGAGCCGGCCATCAACCCGGGCCCCCGGACCCAGATCACCGACAACCTGGCGGCCGCGGCGTCCGCCCTGGGCCGCGAGGTGGGCGACGTCGTCGTGCAGGTCGCCATAGACGACGGGGAAGAGCTGGCCCGACACACCCTGAATGCGAGGATCGGCGTGTTGGGCGGACTGTCCGTCCTGGGCACCACCGGGGTCGTGGTGCCCTACTCCTGCTCGGCGTGGATCGACAGCATCCGACGCGGCATCGACGTCGCGAGGGCGACCGGACAGACCCATGTCGCGGCCTGCACCGGCTCGACCTCGGAGAGCGTGGCCCGCCAGGCACTCGGGCTGCCGGACGTGGCGCTGCTGGACATGGGCGACTTCGCCGGCGCCGTGCTCAAGTACCTGCGCACGCACCCCGTGCCCCGCCTGACGATCGTGGGCGGCGTGGCCAAGCTCGCCAAGCTCGCCCAAGGGCACCTGGACCTGCACTCGGCGCGTTCGGCCACGGACCACGACCAGTTGGCCGCGCTCGCGCGGGAGGTGGGGGCGGGGGAGCGAGTCGTCACCGCCGTGCGGGAGGCGTCAACCGTCCTCGGTGCAGTCGAGGTGTGTCGCGACGCCGGCGTCCCCTTGGGCGATGCGGTGGCCGCCGCCGCCCGGCGTGAAGTGGTGCGGTTGCTTCGCCGGGCTGACATCGCGGTGACTGTCGTGTGCATCGATCGTCTAGGCGCGGTGGTGGGCAGCGCCGCCCACGTGACCCCGCCGATCGACGCCGTCTCTGGGGTGCGCGGAAGGCCTTGTCAGGACGGGGCTGGGGGCGACAGGTCGGCGACCATTTCTGGTGCCCCGGATAAGCCCCAAGTGGTGCCCGGGGCCTAAGGGGGCACTGCATCGTCCCTTGTCAGTGGGGGGTTACGCACGTCACTTGCCGCAGGTTCGAGTCCTGTCGCCCCGACGCCAATGTGCCTTTGACTAGGCATTATGCTTTCATGCACTCTGATCGTTCATCCTGTCGCCCTTGGGGCGGAATCTGCGTGGTGGCTAGGGGTGATGTCTCGAACTCGGCACGAACGCTGGGGCTTAGGGTGGTCAAGAGTGGACAGCTTGGTGCCCCATATAAGCCCCAAGAGCTTGCGAGATATTGATGCGGAGCCCTTGACGCCGGTCTAGGAGTGTGCCTGGCGGTGTCCCAAAATTGGCTACACGCCGGCCGGTAGGGCCGGCCTGAGGGGTCGTCTCTGAGGCTCGCGATTGTTTGTTTCTGACTGACGGTCATCCCGATGGTCGTCACCTCGCTCTCATGCCGATGGTCAGACGTCCGCGATAGCCGACGTGCGCCCACCCAATCCACCGTCTGATCGATGTCGTGGTGGGTGACCGACCTGGCGGATCCCCACAGTCGCCGTCCGCCGATGGTTGTCCTCGGAGCCCACCAATGTTATGTTCCTCTGTATCGGTACGTAGGAACATAAAGGAGGGCTCCTGATGGTGCTGTTCATGATCGTCTTGATGCTCCTGGCTGCCGTTCCGTTGGCCAGCGGCCCGCCGACCTCCCGGATGGTGGGATGGCTTACGGCTGGGGGGCACGAGGTAGCCGACCCCACGCTGGTGGCCGCGCGGGCGGCGGGGCAACGGATTGGAGCGGTCAGCGGGGTTGTCGCGGGGGTGCTGGCTGTGGTGCTGTTCGTGGCCGATGTCGACTTCTACCTTGCTCCGGTCGGGTACGCGGTGGCGGCTGTCGTCGGCGCGGCGGCTCCCTTGGGCGGTGGCCCGCGCCGACGGGCGGAGTTGACCACGACGCGCGGGCCAGGACCGGCCCGCCTGGTGGGTCTGGGGGTGGGCCTGGCGGCTGTGACGTCGGCCTCGGCGCTGGCCCTGGGTGTCCAGCTGGCGCGAGCCAGCGGCGACCGGCACGGAGTCGTGCTCACGTCCTTGTTCGGGATGCCGTCGGTCGACCTGCGGCACCTCGCCATCGTGGGATCCGCGTCGACGGGGGTGCTGGTGGTGTCCCTGCTCGCGTTGGTGAACGTGGGGCGACGGCAGACCGCTGCAGGCGCGGCCCCAGCCACGGATGTGATGATCCGCCAGTGGTGCGCGCACCGTGTCCAGTGGGGCTTGGTGGGGGCCCAGCTCATGCTGCTCGGGGCCCTCGCCCCAGCCGTCCAGGTAGTGTCGCTGCGCAACGCAGGGGATGCCCTCGTCGGCGACCCGGGCCTGGCCACGGTGGGGTCGGCGGTCGGCGTGGTCCTCCTCGCTGCCGGAGTGATCGCTGCCGCTGTCGCCGTCCTGGTACCGGTGTGGGTCGGCCCGCGACACACGATGCGCCCTACGGCGCCTCGTGTCGTGGCCGGGGTGCGCGGGGGGAGATAGCCGTGCAGTTGGAGGTCGACGTCACCAGCCCCACCCCGCACTACGAGCAGATCCGCAGCCAAATCGAACGGTTCGTGTTGACCGGCGCGCTCGGGCCCGGCACGCGACTGCCACCGATCCGGCAGTTGGCCAGCCATCTGGGACTGTCCAACGGGGTCGTCGCTCGCGCCTACCACGAGTTGGAGCGTGAAGGGATGGTCACCACCGGAGGCAAGCGCGGCACCATCATCGCAGCGGCCATCGACAGGTCCGGCGCCGATGATCCTCGCCGGCGCCGCCTCCTGGCTGAGGCCGCAGCCCAGTACGCCAGCGCGGCCCACGCGCTCGGCTTCGACCTGGAGGAGGCAGAGCTCGCCCTCCGCGGTGCGATGTCCGTGCCCCCCGCGCCGTTCGCCGACTCCTGAGGACTTGCTGGCGAATGCCGGCACTTCCTGACGTGCCGGGGGCAGGGGATCCTGGGCGTATGACGACAGAACGCGCGCATCTGGCTCCCCTCTATGTCAAGGGGATCATGACGCTTTGGGGAGTCGGGGTCGTAGCATCGGTGCCAGCGGGTTCGGGAAGTGACTTCTTCGAAGTGTCGGTGTGGGGCTGTGAGCCGGCCGCGCTGGAGCCAGTAGACGCGCCCTGGTGTCCTCCCGGACCCGCCCCCGCGCCTTTGGTGTAGTCGGTGAGCATGGTGCGGTAGACGACATCGGATAGGCGCCGTTTCAGGCAGCGGAGGGCTTCCATGGCGGTCTTTCCATCGACTCGTTCTCGTTTCCGGTCGTAGTAGCTCCGTCCCAGGGTGGTCCGGGTGCGGAGTTGGACGATGGCCATGGTGTGCAGGACGCGGTTGATCTCCCGGTTGCCGCCGCGGGACAGGCGGTGGCGGACGTGGTCGCCGGAGGAGGCGTCGATCGGGGCGGTGCCGGTCCAGGACGCGAAGTGGGCCTTGGTCGGGAAGCGGGTGATCTGGCCGACAGCGACGAGGAGGCGGGCGGCGCCGGAGGGCCCGATGCCGTGCAGGTCGATCAGGCCGGTGCCGGTCTGGGCGACCAACGCCTTGAGTTCTTTGTCGGCGTCCTTGGTGCGGGCGTAGATGTGCTCGAGGTCGGCGGCGTACTCGACCGCGACTCGCTTGAGTGCCTGCCCGGCGGGATCGGTGGGGTTCACCTGCTCGAGCAGCAGCCGCGCTTGCCGGCCTGACAAGTACTTCTTCGCCCCGGCGGGGATGAGTTCCAGCAGCAGGGCGTGGAGCTGGTTGACCTTGCGGGTGTGTTCCTCGCCCAGGGAGCGGCGGCGGTCGACCAGGACCCGCAGCACGGTGAGCTGCGCATCGTTGACCACCGGGCGCAGGCCCGCAACCCGGGTCCCGATCAAGGCGACCGAGTGGGCGTCGGTGGCGTCGGTCTTGCGGCCCTGCCCGGGAGCCTGTCAAGTTGTCTGTGTGTGAGTGGGTCGGTTCACTTTCAGTTGATGTGGTTGTTGAGTCGGTCGGGGAAGGCGATGAGGAGGGCGCCGAGGGCGGCCTTCCAGCCTTGGGTGGTGGCGCCTTCTACGAGGTAGCCCGGTGCGGTGCGGGACTCGCCCTTGGGTTTGCCGGCTTCCTTGGCGCGTGCTCGGGCTCGCTTGTCCTCGATGTCACGGATCGCCAGCCACAACAGTTTCACGACGGAGTCGTCGTTGGGGAAATGGCCGCGGTTCTTGATGATCTTGCGTAGCTGGTAGTTCAGCGATTCGATCGCATTCGTCGTGTAGATGATCCGTCTCACTTCGGGTGGGAATTCCAGGAACGGGATGAACCTTTCCCACGCGTTCTCCCAGGTAGCGACGGTGGCGGGGTACTTACGACCCAGGTCACTGCCTGCGAACTCCAACAAGGCTGTCTCGGCGGCCTCGACCGTGGGGGCGGTGTAGACCGGCCGTAGGGCCGCGGCGACCCGCTTGCGGTCGGTGTAGGACACGAACCGCATCGACGCGCGGATCAGGTGCACCGTGCAGGTCTGCACGATCGCGCGCGGCCAGGTGGCTTCGATGGCCTCGGGGAACCCGGTCAGCCCGTCGCAACACACGATGAGCGTGTCGGTGATGCCGCGGTTGCGGAGCTCGGCCAGCACACCGGCCCAGAACTTGGCGCCCTCGCTGGTCTGGACCCAGATCCCGAGTACGTGTTTCACGCCGTCCAGATCGATCCCGACCGCGATGTGGGCGGCCTTGTTGCGGACCTGGTGGCTGTCGCGGACCTTGACCACCAGCGCATCGAGGTAGATGACCGGGTAGACCGGGTCCAACGGCCGGGACTGCCACGCCTTGACCTCATCGAGGACGGCGTCGGTGATCTTGCTGATCGTCTCATGGGACAGCTCGGTGCCGATCGTGCGCGCGAGGTGGGCCTGGATGTCACGGATCGTCATCCCGCCCGCGTACAGGCTGATGATCATGTCGGCCAGCCCGCCGACCTGCCGTTCGCCCTTGGGCACCAGCCGGGGCTCGAAGGTCGAGTGCCGGTCCCGGGGGATGTCCAACGGTATCGACCCGACCTCGGAATGCACCGTTTTCGGGGTGGTCCCATTCCGGGAATTCGGCAACACCCGACCCGCCGGGTCGCCCTTGGCGTATCCCAAATGGGAGGTCAACTCGGCGCCCAATCCGCGCTCGAGAACGGCCTTGATCATTTCGGGGATGAACCCGCCCTCGCCGGTCAGCTGCAGGGCGCCCTCATCGATCCGGCCCATCAAGTCGTCCAGCAGGCCGGCATCCAACATGTCCTGGATCGCCTCACGCGCTGACGGGCGAGCACCCTCCAGCGGCCCGAACGGACCCGACACAGTCTCGTCGTTCGTCGTCATCGTCACAGTCTCTACTCCCTTGAGTCAGGGACCCCTCCCACACAGACCATCTGACTTACATGCTGGTATGACTGCGCGGGGGTCGTGACCCTACGTCTGACTGGCACCCTGCTGGGTTGCCGATGGAGTGATCCGTCCGACCCTCGCGCAGCTAGCGGCACCGGCCGGTCGGGCCATGACCTAATACGAGCCTGACCCATCGCACGGGATCTGGTGTGAGTCCTGTCTGACCGGCCCGGCCGGCGCCGAACCCATCGGCAAGGAAGGGCAGCACCATCATGACAAACCAACAGAACAATGTGGGTGGCGTCGATTCGCACAGCGACACGATCCACGTCGCGGTGATCACCGGGATCGGCCAACCCGTGGCCGATCGGGAGTTCCCCACCACCGTGGCCGGCTACCGACGAGCCGTTGCTTGGCTCATCGAGCGAGGGCCCCTGGACAGCGTCGGCGTGGAGGGCACCTCCAGCTACGGGGTGGGCATCACCACTGAACTCCTCACTGCCGGGATCCAGGTGATCGAGGTCAACCGCACCCGCCCAGCAGATAAGCGCAAGCAGGGCAAGAGCGATCCGCTCGACGCCTACCGAGCTGCTCGCTCGGTCTTGTCGGGTGAGGCCACCACCAGCCCGAAGAATCCCAGTATCGAACCCCTCCGTGCGCTCAACATCGCCCGCCGATCCGCGGTCAAGGCCCAGCAGGCCGCCTGGCGGCAGATCAACGCCCTTCTGGTCAACACCCGCCCCGAACTGCGGGACCGCTACCGAGGACTGCCCGAGGCGAAACTCCTCACCACCCTGCACGACAGCAGACCCGACCAACTCCACAACAGCGACGACGCCGACACCATGCACGCGTTACGCACGCTGGCTCGACGACACCGTGCCCTCGCCGATGAGATCAGCCAGCTCGACGAACGAATCCTGCGCCGCGCCCGCCGCGCCAACCCAGCCCTGATGGCCATCAAGGGCGTCGGCCCAGCCATCGGCGCGCAACTCCTCCTCACCGCAGGCGAGAACCCAGACCGACTCCGTTCGTCTGCCTCCTTCGCCGCCCTGTGCGGAACCGCCCCCATCCCCGTCTCCTCAGGACGCACCGACCGGCATCGCCTCAGCCGAGGAGGCGACCGGCAAGCCAACGCCGCCCTGCACCACATGGTCAAGGTC
>NZ_JCAKNE010000038.1:0-33868 GCF_059515965.1 Propioniciclava sp. LT432
TTATGTGGGTGATGTCTGTCAAGCGGGGGTTTGATCGAGGCGTTCGAGGAGGTTGGTGTAGACCTCGGCGCGGCGGGTTTGGCCTTTGGCGCAGGCGTCGTCGCGTTGGGCTTGCAGGGTGGGGCGGTGTTCGATGGTGGTGAAGAACATGGTGCAGGACTCGCAGATGGTTTCGTAGCGGCAGTCGAGCTCGATCGGGCGGGCGCAGTAGCCGTTGCCGAGTAGACGCTTGCTTACCTCAGCGTGCAGGCTGGTCATGGCTGGTCCGGCCGCGTCGGCGGGTAGGCGCACACCTGTTGCGCGCTTGGTGCCGGTGGCGCTCTTTGCGACATCTGTCGTGGTGGGTGTGGTCGTGGCGTAGAGGGACTCGATCTTGCGGGTGACGTTGAAGTATTGGTCGGCGACGGTGCGGTCCCCGATCCGGGCGTAGACCATGGTCATGGACAGGTCAGCGTGTCCGAGCAGAGCGGCGATGGCTTCCAGGCTCATGCCGCGGTTGATGGCTTGGGTGGCAAGGGTGTGACGCAGTTGGTGGGGGTGGACGTGGCCGAGCCCGGCACCGGATGCGGCCTTCGCGACGGCCTTGTCGATGCGGGTCGGTGGGATCGGGCGGCCCCGGTCGAGTAGGAGCAGGTCGCTGGCCTGCCAGTCGGGACGGTCGGCGAGCCAGTCGTCGATCAGGGTCTTCAGCTGCGGGTCCAAGGGGATGTACCGGTCGTTGTGGAGCTTGCCGATGGGGGTGCGCAGCCAATAGCCGGTGCCGATCTGGACGACGGCGTCGATGGTGAGGCCGAGCAGTTCACCGCGCCGCATCCCGGTACGGGCCAGGGTCTGCACGATGAGCCGGTCGAGTCGGTTCGGCAGTGCTCGGGCGGCAGCCATGAACGCGGCTGCCTGGGCGTCGTCGAGGAACTTCGGAAGTGGCTTGTCCAGGCGGGGACGGTCGTCGCGGTACACGGGTACCCGGGCGGGGACGTCGTCGTAGCCCCACTCGATGATCCGGGTGAAGAACGAGCGCAGGTGGCCCATGCGCATGGCCAGGGTCGTCTTGGTCAGCGGCTTGCCTCGGTGTCCCGGCCGTGCTGCGAGCCAGGTCTTGTAGCCCTCGACGTGTGCGCGATCGATGTCCGCGACCCGCACCACCAGGTGAACGTCGCCGTCGCCGCCGGGATCGGTGCCGTGCTGGTCGGCGCTGTGGTGGTGGATGAGGTAACCGGCGAACTGGCGGAGCGTGGTGTCGAACAAGGTGACCGACGCCGGGCGTAGTGACAGGGAGCATTGATGCAGGTAGCGACGCATTGTTGCGGTCATGACCGGGGCGTGGGCTTCGAGGTGGTCCCAGTCGACTTCGGCGACGGGCCGGTGAATCCAGCGTCGTCGCTTGTCCGGGGAGGGTGCTTGGCCACGGTGATGCATGAGCGCGTCGAGCCCGAACAGTGGGGTGGACAGTGACTTGTGCGGGATGGCGTCCTTGCCTGCGGTCACGGACTCGAAGAACACTGTTCGTGCCCGCTGGTAGGCGGCGGGGGTGAGCGCGTCGGGACCCGTACCGGCGATCACGGCAATGCGGGACAGGTGGGTCCACATGCGGCCGATCTCTTTGTCGCAGAACCCGAGCTGAGCGGCCTGGCCGTTGAACCGGTCGTACTGGTCGGGATAGGCGGTACGCAGGTAGACGCCCCAGCGGCATCCAGACCCCGTCACGAAGGCAGGATCGACACACAGGCCAGTCGCCACAGCAGCGTGGGCGGCAAACGACATGACCTCGCTTCGTACGGCCCGCCGGGTCATGACGTCGGCCGCGTTCCAAGCGGCAAGAGTGGTGAAACGCCGGTCGAACCCAGCCACGCCCTGGCGGCGGGTCTGGCGGGCTGCGGGCGTCGCGCCGGCCGCGATGTACGCGTCCGCGAACCAGCGCAGCACGTCGACCGCCTCAGCCACAGCACGGTCCGGCGATGACGTCGGCGCCGGGGACGCACTCACTGGGCCTGTAGAGGGGGTCACGACACCGCTCCGTTGTTGTCGTAGATGTCGGCGAGCACGGTCATGGCGTCGCGATACTGGTCGGCGAGCCAGTCGTTGGACAAGTGCAGGTAAAGGCGAGTCGTGTCGAGGTTCGCGTGCCCCGCCTGGGCCTGGATTGCTTCCAGGCTCATCCCAGCCTCACGCAGGCGAGTGAAGCACGTATGACGCAACTCGTGGCACGTCGCATGAGCGAGCCCGGCTCGGCGGCGGGCTCCGGCGAGGACCTCGTCAAGCCCCGCCGCCGTGAGCGGACGACCCCGGTTGGGGCCCTTCAACACCACGAACACGCGCTCGCCGTCGCCGTCGCGTGGCCGCTCGAGGGACAGGTAGGCGTGTAGGTGAGTGAAGAACAACGGATCGACCGGGACGATCCGTTCGTGACCGCCCTTGCCCGCACAGATGAACACGCGCTGGTCGCCTGGCTGGATATCGGTGAACCGCACGCCGAGGACTTCGCAACGCCGTAGCCCGGCGCGCAGCATGAGCGTGACCATCGCCAGGTCCCGTTGCGTGCGCAGCGCGTTCGTCAGCGCGACGGCCTCACCCGGAGCGAGGATGCGCGGCAGACGCTTCGGGGCCCGGACCAGCGGTGCCCCTCGCAGCGACCGTGTCCTAGGGGTGATCGATCGCGGGACGGGCTGGCGCTCGCACACGCCACGCGCGATGAGGTAGTCGAACAACGAGGTCACCGTCGCCAACCGGCGCTTGATCGTGGAGGCCGCCAACCCCTGCTCGCCATCGGACAGGCGCACCACGTTCCCACCACGTCGTGGCTGGCGTTGTGCCTCGATGAACGCCAACACGTCCGCAGTCCCCACGGCCAGCGGCCGCTTACCCACCACGGTAAAGAAGACCTTCAAGTCGAAAGCCTGCGCCGTCACCGAGTTCGGACGCAGCCGCGCCGCAGTGAACCGCAGATACTCATCCAACAGCGCGTCACCCAACTCGGGAGCGGCGCCGCGCGAGCGGGCAAGGACAGGCACGAACAACTCCATCAACAGCTCCAGCCACGAGAACGACGACCACATCGTCGACCCCGTCACGAACCGCCATCCACCCGGAGTCGAGATCACCTACATATCAAGCCCTTCTTCGCGAAGGAGTACCGGTGAGCGCCGAGGAAGGCAATTACTCGGTGCGGAACATGTGCCGGTCGGCCCGGGTATCGCGGGCCGGCTACTATGAGTGGCGGGATCGTCCCGACGGTCAGCGCAATCACGCGGTGCAGCCGTGGCCGGCTTTCGCCGTTCATCCCCACAACTCCTCGGTCGGCGGTAGGAATGGGCAGGCCTGCTCCAGTTCACGCATCTGTGGGCCGGTGAGGTTGTCGAGGTAGGCGTGCGGGTTGTACTCCTGGGCGGTGCCGATGCCGGCGAGGAAGGTCTCGAACACGGGCAACGGCGGCGCCTCGAAGCCCCGGGACTTGAAGCAGGGGATGAGCGTGCTCTCGAAGTGGTCGTAGATGATCCGCTTCTGCGCGACGGTGTAGGGCTGCTCGTACTTGTCGGCCAAGGGGTAGCGCGCCGCACAGGTGTACAGGGCCAGGGCGATTGCCTCGTCCTGGCCCGGGGCGGCACCGTACATGCCGTCCGCGTCTGCCGGGTAGCCCTGCTCGGCCATGCAAGCCGCGTGGTATCCGGCCTGCTCGTCGGGGGACACGAACCGGACGGGCTGCACGTCGGGAACGTCGGTCAGCCCGAGGTGCTTGGCGTACTCGGCCAACTCGCGGGAGCGCTTGGCGGCGGCGTCGACCGTCGCTGGTGCGGACGAAGGCGAGGCAGCCTGCTGGGCACCTCCGGCAGTCACTGTGGTCGGGGTGGCGGGAGGCGAGCACCCGGCCAGCAACACGCAAACGGCAGCCAACAGCGCGACGCCTCTCATGCGCCCATCGTGCCCGTACTTCTCAAACCCGGACAGTCGACGGCCGGAACCTCGCCCTGAAGGGCGCATACCACGCCCGATCAGACCGATCTGGGTGCAAGCCTTCAAACCGTACGGTTGGGGACGTCCATGCTGTGTCTGTCGGGTCGAGCGATCGATGTGAGAGGAGAGTGGACATGAAGCTGATCCATCGGGTCGTGGCTGCGGTGGCCGTTGGAGCCCTCATAGGGGCTGGGGGTCCCGTGCAGGCTGAGGCGGCTGAGACGCGCACGGGTAGCAAGTCCTGCAGTTCGGGCTACCGACCGCAACTGAAGTCAAACGGGTCTGCCCTCACCGGGACTGTGAAGCAGTCACATACCTGGAACGGGTCGGGTGGATCCAAGTTCACCGGGCTGATCACAACCACGACCCTGACGTCCGCGTACTACGCCACCTTCACCAGCGCCAGCTTCAGCGCGTACGTGACCACGACATTCAACTATGTGACGCCGAGCTGCATCTTGGACGCGGTGTGATGACAGCACGACGAGTTATTGTGCTGGTGAGCCTTCTGTTGGTGGCCGCGGAGTTGAGTGGCCTGGCGGCTCCGGGTGTGTGCGACTTCATTCCTGCCTGGCCCGGGTGTCCGTAGGAGTCGATGCGACGGGGCGGCTCGTGGTCGCTGCCCCGTAGGATCGTGACCGTGCCCGCAAGCCATCAGTCGCCGATGAGTGTGGCCCGCGCCGCGATCATGAGACTGTCGCCCGTCGAGGGACTGGCTGGTCTGCTCGCCTTGGTTGTGATCGGGCTGAACCTGATGGCGGACAACCATCCCGCCGCGATCCTGCTCGATGTTGCCATTTGTGCCGCGGCAGCTTTGGCGGCCCGACGGTTGGTTCTGGGGACCATCGTGACGGCGGTTCTTCTGTTGGTGCTGGCGCTCGTGCCGACGGAGTGGAAGTCGATGGGGGAGTACGCAGCGTTCTTCCCGGTGGTCGCGGCCCTGATGCAGCGGCGGACGTGGGTGGCCGCTGCGGCCACGGTGGTGAACCTGGTGGCTCTTGGCTGGAAGACGCTGAGGGATTTCGGGGCGGCCGCGCCGGACACCGCGCTGAACATGATCGGCTGGGTCGGGGCCTTCGCTCTGATCTGGCTGGTGGGGCTGGCCGCACTGTGGCGTCGTGAGGCCGAGACTGCGCAGCGGGAGCTTCAGCGGCAACGGGAACGGTCCGAACTGGCACGTGATCTGCACGACATGGTGGGACACAATGTGGCCTCCATCGTGATGCGGGCGGAACGAGCGATGCTCCGGGGTGGCGCGGACAATGACGACCTCGACTTCATCGTGGAGCGCGGCAACGACGCCATCGGCGAGGCACGCTCGCTGATGGGCACCCTGCGCCGGGACGTCGCTTCAACCCGGACAGTGGAGGACTCACGGGTCGCCACGACCACGTCCACGGTGTTGGACGAGCCCGTGGCACGCCTCGAAGGCGCCGGCTTCACGGTTCGGGTGACGACCGAGGGAGGGGGGCGCGCCTGGCCCCCGTCGGTGCTCTCCATCGTGTCAGCCGTCCTGCGTGAGGTGACCAGCAACGTCATCCGCCACGGTGACCCCGCTGGGTCTTGCTGCCTCGACTTCCTCCAGGGCGAGCGCGTCGCCCTGATCACTGTGATCAATCACATGCGCTCATCGGGGCGGCCGGATGGCTGGGGCGTCCCCGGCATGCGTGAACGCATGGACGCGCTCGGTGGTGTCCTCCACACCACCGAGCGCGACGGCACGTGGACAACCACCATCGCGCTGCCCTTGGCCCGCGTCTCGCCGAAGGAGGTCACAGGGTGAAACCCTTGACGGTGCTGATCGTGGATGATGATCTCTTCGTCCGCGAGACACTGGCCGAATTCCTGGCCAGCCAGGGCATCGATTGTGCGGGCACCTGCGTCGACGGCGAGTCTGCGCTCGCCTACCTCGCGCGAGAGTCGACGCCCAGTGCCGTCCTCCTCGACGTGCGGATGCCTGGGTTGGGCGGGTTGGCCACTCTCGCGGGGATCCGCGCGAACCATCCCGGGGTGCCGGTGTTGATGCTGACGTCCTACGACGATGACGACACCATCGAGCAGGCGATGCGTGAGGGTGCCGCGGGCTTCGTGCTCAAGAACGTGCGGCCCGTGGCGCTGGGTCATGCGGTCAGGAGTGCGGTCGCCGGGCTCACCGTCATGTCGACGCCCGTGGCCCAGCGCGTCTGGGCGGTCCGGCGCGTCCAGGGAGCACCGCCCTCGTTGACCGAGCGCGAACGTGCTGTGCTGGCCGCGGTGTGCGCTGGGGACTCGAACGCGGCGATCGCCGGCGCGCTCTTCCTGTCCGAGACGTCGGTGAAGCAGGTGATCGTCGCGTTGCAGCGATCGTTCGGGGTCTCCAACCGGATCCAGTTGGCGATCCGGGGCAGTGCCCTGGGGTTGGACACGGCTTAGGGCGGGCGCTCACCGGCTCCAGGCGGCGTCGTTGCACAACGGGGTGACGGTGGCGAGCCCCATGGTTGTGGGAGCCCGTCCAACGGGCCTGCCCTCATTCGTCCCAGTCCTGGCTCGGCCAGCGGTTTCGATACCCACGACCGAGGAGTTCGGCGCGGCTGCGATCTCGAAGATGAGCCAATCCAGGAAGGCGATCCACCACAATCGATAGGTCGACCCACGGATCAGAAGGTTGGGGGTTCGAGTCCCTCCAAGCGCGCAAGGGCCCCCTCAGGCAATTGGTGCGGGGCTTCGCATTGCGCGGCGCTGGAGGTGCGCCCGCAGTCGCTCTGGCTCGCCCGAGCGTGCTGCGGTCGCGGTGCTCGGCGAGGAAGAGGCGGCCGCGCTCGGTTGGGTGCCTGCACCGCCGGTGGCGCAGGAGGCACGGCCGCGCCAACTGAATCGGGGTCGGCGGCCGTTGGGGGCATTGCATGGGAGGGCCACGTCAACGCGTGGCAGGGGAAAGCGTCCTGAGAGGCACTCTTCCCGCCTGATCAGACAGAACGGGCGCGTTTCCCTCCAGATGGACAATGTTGGCGGCCATGCTCCTGGGTGTCGGAACGCAGCGAAGGAGACGAGGGGCCCGCAGGGAGCCGATCCACCTAGTGGTCGCCGCGGCGAGCACCAGGTCTATGGTCTGGTCAGAGAGACAAGACCGGCCGAGGTGGCTGGGGCCCGCGCCAGTGGCAGATACAGCATCGAGGAGATGAAATGAATAGGGTTTGGAGAGCCGGGTCGAGTTTGCTGATGGTTCTGGCGTGATTGGTCGCGCGTGACTCCTCCAGCGTCAGCACACGCGGTGACCGGTGAAGCCGATGTTGCGGGGATGCGGCAGTTCCTGCGCCGCTACGGGGTGCCGGGGGAGGCTTAGAACCGACTGATCGCGGGAGGTCTCTGCACATATGTTGGCGGCTTGTGGACACTGGGGACCTGCGCACTACGGTGTCCGCGAACGTCGCCACGACGTACCTGAAGTTCTGAGCGCAAGATGATCACAGCGGACCATCCGCTAGCCGCGGTAATCGCCATCCTGTTGCCTTTGGCCGCGGTCGCTTTCGTGCTGTTCTTCTGTCGACGGGGCCGCCGCGACGAATAGCGTGGGGATGTGTCCTTCGCACAGGTGGGTGGCGACGACAAAGAGTTCCGCCAGACGCTGCTGCGACGTGAGGTGCAACTGGAAAAACGCGGGGCCGTGCGTGGGATTGCCGTCAAACGCAGCGTTGAGTTGTAGCAGCGGGCCACGCGGATGGCGGTCGATGCGCGGAAGGATCCTGAGTTGGCAGCCCCATCGGAGTGGGGGATCCGCTCGGCCAGACGCTCTTGCACATAGGGCTCTGCACAATCCACGGTCTGAATTCGCGGTTTCGACGGGTCGGTGTTGCCTGTTTGGTCGGATGTTCGCCCGAACGGACCGATCGACGTACGCTTCCTTGACCCACCTTCAGGTGTGCGACAGCATGGGAGTCACTGTGGAGTCCTCAGCATCTCCACTCCATCGCTGAAGTCGTCCCCAAGCGTGCCATCATGTTGAAAGGAGAACCCGTGAATGCGAGATTCCTCATGTCTGCTGTCATCACAGTTGTCGCATTGATTGGTTCCTCAGCTGGGCCGGCTGATGCTGCGGAGGGTTGGGCAAAGACTCTCGACTGCGGGACCAACTACCGCTGTTACATTTCCACCAACACCACGGCGGGAGTCACTCACTATTACAACGACGTGCCCCGAGCATCTTGGGCTACCTCCGGAAACCATTCGTCATCCAAGGACGTGAACTCAGACACGATGGCCTCGGCCAGCACTCCAGCCTCATTCCTCAGCCATCCGGCGAGTTGTTCGTGCAAGCCCGGCTACAGCTGTGCGGTCTAGCTGGCCAGGGGGCTCCATACGGCCCGCGTGTTCGGTTCCCTTGCCCCTCGTGATGGGAGCCGCCACCGTCGCGGTGACCTTGGCTGGGTGTTCGGGCTCCCTCGCGCCAATACCAACCCCTTCCGTGATCGCGCCCTCCGCGGTGGTGGCGTCCGACTGGGGCAGTGCACTGACTGATGACGACTCGCTGTACCAAATGGTGCTTGAGGGCCTCAATTCGTTTCCCATCCCCGCAGCCGAGAACAGGCCGCAAGTGAAGCTGATTCGCTGGGTGAAGCCGGCCGAATGGGCCCAGGCCCAAGTTGATTGCATGGCCGAGCAGGGTTTCGAGTCGACGACCAAGCAGGGCGGCATCGCGTATCCGGAGACGCCACCAGAGCAAGCGACTGCTCTCGCTGTGGCGATGTACTTCTGTCAAGCATCCTTCCCCGTCGATCCGCGGATCAACCTACCCCTACCGCGCGACCGCGCCGAGATCCAATTCCGTTACCTGGTCGACACAGTCGCTCCCTGCGTCCGCACCCTGGGGGTTGCCGTCTCAGAGCCACCCACCTTCGACGTGTGGTTCTCGGCCTATGCGACTCGCAAAGAACACTGGGATCCTTATGGCGACGTCCTGCGGACCGCGCACCCCGAAGAACTGGATGCGCTCCTGGATCGCGTGTACGAACAGTGCCCCGCCTTTGCGCCAGGAGCCTATCCAGACGACCTGCGCGGGTGAGTGCTCCACCCCATGGTCCCGGCTGGGTGTCAGTGAACTGATCGACCTGGAAATGACACTCTGATTTGGCCCCACCGTGACGGTCCGTTTTGGCCCCGGGTGTGACACGTCGGGGCGGTTGTGACGGTCTGATCTGGCCCCATCCTTGACTGTCGACGTTGTCGTCGAAGGGGTGGCCAGGCGTGTCTGGTGGGAGTCGTGTCCAGGTGTTCGAAGCGATCCGTAGGGAGCGTCGGGTGGATCCCGCCCTCGACCATGTCCAACAAGCGGGCCGGACCGGTGTCGTCCCTGACCGGAGTGAGGTCGATGACCACAGTCACGTACTTGTCGCCCTTGCGGGTGTGCCGCCAGACATGCTCGTCGACACCGATGACCTGGACGCCGTCGAACCGCTTGGGATCATCGATCAGGGCGCGCTTGCCTTCGGCGAGGACGGCGTCGTTGGCGGTGTTCCACGACACCGCGAGGCCTTCGGCGATCCGGGCGACGGTCAAGTGGGCGACCACGATGCCTTCCAACGCCCACCGCAACGCCCGCCGGGACAACTTCGCCCGCGGTTCTGCGGCCTTGCTGGTGTCTTGGCGCCACACGTGCCCGCATTCGGTGCACCGGTAGCGGCGCACGGTTACCAGCAAGAGTGTCGGTCGCCAGCCGAACGGCTCGTGCGCCAGCCGACGAACCACGGTGCCACGCGGGATGCCCTCACCACCGCAGCGACGGCACCACCGGTCCGGTTCGACGACCCGGCAGGCGAGCACCGCCCGCTTCGGCTCCAAGTGTTGGCCGACGACCTCCAGGCCGAGCTCGTGCAGGCGGGTGAACGTGGTCAGGTCGGGGCGAACGAAGGTAGCGTGGAGCACGTCGAGGTCTTCCAGATGGTGAGCGTGAGAACTTCCATCTTCGGGAGACCTCGACCCTCAACCGCGGAGCGAGGCGCCGCCCCAGATCACCCTTCCTCTACACCCTGGATTGTGATGAGCCGTCAATGCCGACGCAACTGCGGCCGCTCCCGATCAGACCACCCCACCAGGCCGCTCCCGGCGGGCGCCGGAGTTCCACCCTGAATCAATTGTAATAGCCCGGCGGAGTTGCCGGGCACAAGCGTTCCACTTCTTCCTCATCCGCGCGGTTCTTCGGCACGGCGAAGTAGTGAGGTGCCCATTCCTGCCCTCCCAACCACGCCTCCATCGTTGGGGGGTCAGGGATTGTGTATCCGAGCCGACGCAGGCAGGGCATTCTCACATCCACCCAGTAGCGGTAGAGCTTCTCCCGCTGATCTTGCGACGGGGCTCCACCCCAATACCTTTGGTGCAACGGATAGCGGGCCCAGCAGGTGTAGGTTGCCATCCCAAAGGCTCGATCCTGCGCTTGTGGATAGGTGTAGTTTCCTTCAGCGTCGGGCGCAAACCCCTGTTCGGCCATACATCCCCGGATGAGACCATCTCGGTCCTCGGGCGTAGTCACACGGACCACCGGAACCTCAGGGACCTCACCCAAGCCAAAATCACGAGCGATGCGGTCGAGCATGCTTTGATTCTCGTCCGTCTGAGCAGCCTTCGGCACTCCTTGGCCAGACTCGGCCGAGGACTCCCCAGTACTTGCGGGTGTTGGCACCGTTCCCGTTGAACACCCCGCCATCAGCAGTGCGACACCGAGGGACACGACCGAACGCCAATGGGGATACATCGCCTGCGCCGTGACTTCTTGGAATTAGACGGGATTGTCGATGGGGGGAGGAAGAGGGTTGCGCATGAGTGTCTCCGAAGGGGTGAGACGAGTGGTTCACGTTGAGTTGGCACCCCTACCCCCCCAACGCCTGCTTGCCAAGAGTCCGAGTTGACTCACCTAAGACCTCCGCTTCGAGGGGGTCGTTGCCTCAGGTGAGTTTCTCCGGTTCGGGGGTGTCGTTGCCTCGCGTAAGGGTCTCCGCCTGAACGATCCGGGGATGGAGCTGACCAGTGCCCTCGGGTTGAACAAGTCATAGAGCCATGTCCGGGCCCTTCACCCTTTGAGATCGGGGGGATAAAGGTCTGGTGCGTCGGGAGGGCAGTGTCCGTAAGCGTCGTTCAAGGCCTCATGGTCCTGAGCGATGGCGTCAAAGGGGTGCCAGTGGGGCTGTTCGGCTTTGTAGGCCGCATACCACACCTCGAACGTCGGAGAAGGCTCGACGGGGTGCCCCAGCGCTTCCACGCAGGGGGCTGCAGTATCCACGAGGTGTCGATACTGAGCCATGGCCTGCGAACGAGTCCACGGTAGTTGGGTCCGGGGGTCAACCGGATACGAGAGCGCGCAGACATAGGCAGCTACTTTCAGTGCCTGCCCTTGCGAATTCGGAACGTCGGGGTACTGGATGCCTCCCTGCTGAGCCGTGGAAGGAAAGCCTTGACCGGTCATACAGGCCACTTGAGCTGCTGCCCAGGCGTCGTGCTTGACCCATCGGACGAGTTTGACCTCAGGACGCTCATGATCCTCAAGTTTCAAGCCCCCTGGAAGCCTGTCCTCGACCATTCGGTGAAGGCTCGCGTCGTCCGTGGGTGCCGAGTCCCAGTCCATGGCTGGAGGGCTGGGGTTGGCAGCGCACGAAACCAGGCAGAGAGCAACTGCCGCCATGGCCACGGTCAAACGTGGTTTGCGGCGAGGATCATCGTGAGCCGGCTTGATCTCAAACCCCGCACGTCGAGCCGGAAGGGCAGGCGCAGTTCGATCCCCATTGGTAAAAGGTCCCACCCGTGCTTGCTGCTGCCGTCGTTGTGCCGGCGACGGACTTGGCGGAACTGTGTGGGCCACCAGAGGGCCAATAACCATGAACAACACCATTGTAGGAGTGGTCCACGGCGGCTGAGGTATTGGTGGAGATGCTGCATCGGTAGTTCACCCCGCAAGCATGAGTGGCCGAGCGGTCCGCAGCATGTGCCTGACTGGGGACGCCCGCGAGGAGCAATCCGCTGACTGCTCGTCCAGCCAGGACCCGGAAGCGCGTCTTCATGATGTCCTCCCAGGGGCAATCCGTTGAACAGGGGAGCGAGACGCTGTGGGGAGCTCCAAGCTCATCTTGTTCCGTAAGTCCAGCATGGTGCGAGGGCACGGGCAATGGCTTCTGGGACCATCGTGTCCGAATGGGCGCAACTGCTGGCCGAAGGGGCAGGGCGCAGGGCGGCAGGGCGATGATGCTGTGCAAGAGTAATCCCACGGCTGTTTGAGGAGGTGACCCGCGACAGTGATCTGCATCCCAGTTGGCTGGCCACCCTCGATCGGCGCGTCAGGCTGCGAGCCACTCGAGATTGCTAGCTTTCGCCCACGATCGCGCCACTTGGATGAGTCAACTACCGTCTCGACAATGACTGGGTCGAGAGTCCGGTTCAGTCCTGCATCTGCCCGGCTTCTATGAATGAACTTTGGCAATCCATCACGATGCACAACGGCGAGGGTCCCTCCCCTCCCGACTCAAGGCCGATCGGTCGGACTTTCGCCCCGTTGGGCAGGCTCGGTGCTCCGATCGGTCCGAAACCGTGTGGGTTCGGGCAGGCTGGAGGTTGCAGGAGAGGCTCGTGACCGAATGAACAAGAGGCAGGGAGAGACGATGGAACGTCGTGGGTCGTCCGGACCCCGGTGGTTGATCTTCGCTGTGATCGCGCTGGTCTTCACCGGGCTGGGAGTCTGGGCGGGGCGTGCCACCCTGTCCCCGGTCGAGGCACCCCAGGACCTGGCCGCCGGCGAGGTGCTGGCCGAGGTCACCGAGCAGACGGTCGGCCGCGCACTGAACCTGAACGTGTCCGTGGCCCAGCCCAAGCGCGCCCTCGCGGCGAACACGCTCGGCGGGGTCGTAACCGAGGTGCGCCCGGCTGGGGAGGCACACGTGGGCGACGTGCTCTATCGGGTAGCCGATACACCGGTGCGGGCGGTCGTGGGGCAGACGCCCTTCTACCGGTCGCTGGCGCCCGGGGCCAAGGGAGCAGATGTCCGCCAGTTGCAGGATGCGTTGGTCGCCCTGGGTCTTCTCAGGGCATCAGATGGCACCTATGGCGCCCCCACGGAGCGGGCAGTCCGGCAGTGGCAGGCCACGTTGGGCATGGAACGAACGGGCACCGTGGCGTTGGGTGAACTCGTGGCGGTGCCCCAACTGCCGGCCGCCCTGCTGCTAGCCGAGGACGCCATCTCCCTCGGCGCGGTGCTGGCGGGCGGCGAGAAGATCGTCCACGGGGCCGTTGGCCAGCCCACCTTCACCCTGCGCCTGAGCCAGCAGCAGGCTCGGCTCGTGCCCGAGTCCTCCACCATCTCGATGACCTACCAAGGGCGTGAGTGGCAGGCGGTCATCAGCGGATCGGAACAGAACGAGAACGGTGAGACGCTGCTTCACCTCTCCGCCCCCGGGGGAGGCCCGGTCTGTGGCGAGGCCTGCGCCGTGGTCGCCACGGGCCAAGAAGTGTTCATCCTCTCTCGCGTGGCGGTCGTGCCCCCGGCGTCCGGTCCGGCTGTGCCAGTGGCCGCGATCACCACCCGGGCCGACGGGTCGGCGTCCGTCCTTGTGGTGGACGCCGCGGGTGCCAGGGCCGAGCGTCCCGTCACGGTGCTGGGTTCGCAGGACGGCGTAGCCGTGGTGGAGGGCGTGACCGTGGGGGAGCGCGTCCAGGTCCTGGCGGGCACCCCCGAGGCGGGTACGCCCGCCCGGACCACCCCGGGCCGATGACTGCGTCGGTTCTGGAGGTTCGCGACCTCCGATTCGCCTACCGGCGAGGGGCCGAGGAGCTCTTCGACGGGTTGTCCCACGCCTTCTCCGCCGGCGCGGTCACGGCGGTGACCGGCCCCTCCGGTCGGGGGAAGTCGACCCTGCTGTACGTGTTGGGGCTGCTGCTCACGCCCTCCTCGGGCGAGGTGCTGCTCGATGGCGAGGCGGTGTCGGACGCCGCGGACGGCGTGCGCGCGAGCGTGCGCGCTCGGCGGGTGGGCTTCGTGTTCCAGGACTCGGAGTTGGACCCGACGCGTCGGGTGATCGACTCGGTGCTCGAGCCGGCCCTGTACGCCGGGCACGCGCGGGAGGAGCGACTTGATCGGGCCCTCGCCCTTTTGGATCGGTTCGGCCTGGGCCGGCGCGCCGACCACAAGCCGGGTCAGGTGTCCGGCGGGCAGGCGCAGCGCTTGGCCGTGTGCCGGGCGCTGCTGATGGAGCCCGACATCGTGCTGGCCGACGAACCGACCGGGAACCTCGACCGGGGCAATGCCGAACTCGTGCTGGAGGCCTTGGTGGGAACCGCCCACACCGAGGGCAGCACGGTCGTGATCGCGACCCACGACCCATTCGTGCTCGAGCACGTCGACGAGGTGGTGGCGCTGTGAAGCCCATGGCACTCATGCGCGAGGCCTGGGCGACCGCGTGGGCGGCCAAGGTGTCCTCCCTGCTGACCATCGTGGTGGTCGCCGCGATGTGCTTCGCCTCGATCGTGACGGTGGGCCGGTCCGCGTCGGCGGCGGCGGAGGTGGCCGCCCGCATGGAGCAGGCCGGCGCGCGCCGACTGTCGGTGGTCGACACCCGCGAAGGTGGCTTCATCAACCCGCGCACCCTCGGTGTGGTGGTCGAGGTCAGCACCGTCGAGTCCGCCAACGCGCTCGGTGCCCCGTTCGACGCCGTCAATGGGGTGATCGGACGCGGGGGAGAGAGGGTTCCGGTGTGGCCCGTGCTGGGCGATGTGGAGAACGTCGGGAGCCTCGTCCGTGGGCGCCTGCCGCAGCCGGGCGAGGCACTGGTGTCGGCCGACCGCCTGCGGGCGCTGAGCCTGGCCGAACCGGTGGGGTTCTTGCAGACCGTGGACGGCCTGTCGTCCTACCCCATCGTCGGTGCCTACCGGGCTCGTCCCCCGTTCGAGGATCTGGCGGCGGGAGGCCTCGTCGCCGCCCTGCCGGGAACCCCGGGACGCGAACTGCGCGTCGTCATCGACGATGTCACCTCCGCCGGGCCGACGGTGACCGCGATCCTGTCCACGTTGGCGCCGCCCGACGCCCAGGGCGTCCAGGTCGAGTCCCCTGCGGCCCTCGCCGAGACGGCGAAGGACCTCAACGCCCAGATGGCCGGGTTCGGCCGCACGTTGCTGTTGCTGATCCTCGCCGCGGGTGGCTTCTTCGTGGCGTCGGTGGTGCTGTCCGACGTCCTGATCCGCCGCCGTGACCTGGGGCGGCGCCGCACCCTGGGCATCTCACGGCCGGACCTCGTTGCCCTGGTGACGGTCCGGACCCTCGTCACGGCGCTCGTGGGCGGGCTGCTTGGTTGCGTGGGGGGTTGGGTGGTGAACTTGACCACCGGGTTCCCGACTCCGGTGGACTTCACCGCGGGCGTGGGCGTCCTCGCCGTGCTCGTCGCCGCGGTGGCTGCGTTGCCGCCGGCCACCTATGCCGCACAACTCGATCCCGTCAACGTGATGCGGACCCCCTGACGCGCGCAGTGACAGGCGAGCTTCGACTCAGCGTGGCGCGCGGGACACCACGGGCAGCGCCACCGTGGCGTCGTCGTCGACGACCGGTGCGATCGCCGGGGGGACGGCCACCGGCTCGCTCAGCATCTGCGCGATCAGCGCGGCGTCGGGGCGCTCGTCCGGCTCCTTGGCCAGGCACGCGAGGATGACCTCCCGGAGGTCGGACGGCGTGTCGTCCGGCAGCGCCGGCGGGTCGTCCTGGACGTGGGCCAGCGCGGTTGCGATGGGTGTGCCCTTGTCGAAGGGCTTCTGCGCGGTCAGCATCTCGTGCGCCAGCACGCCCAGCCCGTACACGTCCGTGGGCGGGCCCACCGTGTGGCCCAGGGCCTGCTCAGGGCTGAGGTAGTGCGCCGTGCCGAGCACCTGCCCGGTCAGCGTGCGCGCCTCGGCGTCGATCGAGCGGGCAATCCCGAAGTCCATCAACTGGGCCCGGTCGCCGTTGATCATCACGTTGGCCGGCTTGATGTCGCGGTGGATGATGCCGAGGCCGTGCGCGACCGCCAGCGCCGCGGCGAGCTGGCCGATGATGCGGCGGACGTCGGCGGGCGGTAGCGGGCCGAGCGACAACAAACCGCCCAGGGTCGGCCCGTCGACGAACTCCATGACGAGGAAGCACAGGCCGTCGACCTCGACGAAATCGTGGACGGCCACGGTGTTGGGGTGCTGCAGTTGGGCGGCGAAGCGCGCCTCGTCGCGGAAGCGTTCGGCCAAGGCCAACTCGTCCTGCGTGTGGGGGTGCATGATCTTGAGCGCGACCGTGCGGTCGAGCGTGTCGTCGTGGGCCTCCCACACCTGCCCCATACCGCCCGACGCCACGTGCCGGATCATGCGATAGCGCCCTGCGAGAACCAGCCCTGGACGAAGTCGTTCCATGTCCACCTCAGTCGTCCGGCCGGGTGCGAATCACAAGGCCTGACGCCCAGTGTACCGTCAGACCGGCCCGTTCCCGACCCGCCCTTGCCGCCTTCGACGCGTCAGAGCGGCCGGCACACCCCGTCCGCCTCGGCGGCGGCCCTGGCTGCGGCCGCGACCGCCGGTGCCACACGCTGGTCGAACGCCGAGGGGATGATGTACTGCGGGTGCAGTTCGTCGGCCACGACCTCCGCGATCGCGTGCGCGGCCGCCAGCTTCATGTTCTCGGTGATCTTCCGCGCGCGGGCGTCCAGTGCCCCCCGGAACATGCCGGGGAACGCGAGCACGTTGTTGATCTGGTTGGGGAAGTCGCTCCGACCCGTTGCGATGACCGCCGCGATGTCCTTGATCAGCTCCGGACGGATCTCCGGGTCGGGGTTGGCCATCGCGAAGACGATGGGATCGGGGGCCATCGCCCTCACGTCGTCCACGGTGAGCACGTTCGGGGCGGATAGGCCGACGAACACGTCGGCGCCGCCGATGACGTCCGAGATCGAGCCCTCCAGGTTCTCCGGATTGGTCACCTCCGCGAACCAGCGTTTGCTCGAGTCCAGGTCATCGCGTCCGGTGTGCACCACGCCGGCGTGGTCGACGCCGACGATGTGCTGGCAGCCCAGCGCCATGACCATCTTCATGACTGCGATCCCTGCGGCGCCCACGCCGGCGGTGACCAGCTTGATGTCGGCGATGTCCTTGTCGACGATCCGCAGTGCGTTGATCAGCGCGGCCACCACCACGATGGCCGTGCCGTGCTGGTCGTCGTGGAAGACCGGGATGTCCATGGACTCGGCCAGCCGTTCCTCGACCTCGAAGGCCCGCGGGGCGGAGATGTCCTCGAGGTTGATGCCGCCGAAGGTCGGCTCCAACTTCTGCACGAGGGAGACGATCTCGTCGGGGTCGGTGGTGTCGATGCAGATCGGGAACGCATCGACGCCGCCGAAGTGCTTGAAGAGCTGCGCCTTGCCCTCCATCACGGGCATCGCCGCCCGCGGCCCGATGTCGCCCAGCCCGAGCACCGCGGTGCCGTCGGAGACGATCGCGACGGTGTTCTTGCGGATGGTGTGGGTGAAGGACACGTCCGGATCCGCGGCGATCGCGCGGCACACGCGTGCCACCCCCGGGGTGTAGAGCATCGCGAGATCGTCCATGTCGGCGAGCGGGGACTTGGAGACCACCTCGACCTTGCCACCCTCGTGCAGGCTGTGCACGCGGTCGTCCCAGGCCAGGATGTCGACGCCCTCCAGTGCGCTGACCGCGGCGCGGACCTCCTCCTGGTGGGCGACGGAACTGCAGTAGACGGTCAGGTCGTCCTCGAGGTGGGCACCCTTCACGACGAAGCCGTCGAGGGCCACGATGTTGGCGCCGACACCTCCGATGGCGACGGCGACCTGGCCGAGCATGCCGGGTTCGTTCACCATGCGAACGCGGATCCGGACGGAGTAGGCGGGGGACGGGGTCTGTCGAGTCACGTCGCGAGGGTACCGAGGAAGCGGGCGCCCGTGTGCGGCTGACCGGATCGAGGCGTCAGTCGGGCTCCCGGGCCACGGACGGGTCGAGCGGAGCAACATCGAAGGCGTCCGGCAGCCCGTCGGCGTCGGAGTCCCGGCTCTCGGTCGACGACGCCCTGCGGTAGGCGCGGTTGCGCGGCACGAGGATCGTCGTCGCCAGCACGGCGGCCAGGACGGAGGCGAGCAGGATGCCCACCTTGGCCGCGTCCCCCGCGTCGCTGCCCAGGCCGAAGCTGAGCTCGCCGATCAGGAGGGAGACGGTGAAGCCGATCCCGGCGAGCAGGCCCACGCCGACCAGGTCGATCCAGCGGATCGTGGGGTCGAGGCGTGCCCCGCTCAGCTTGGTGACCAGGAAGGTCGAGGTGAGGATGCCGATCGGCTTGCCGAGCACGAGGCCGGCGATGACCCCCAGCGCCACGGGCGAGGAGGCGGCGTCCACGAGCCCGTCCCAGCCCCCGACGGCGACGCCGGCGGAGAAGAAGGCGAACACCGGCACGGCGAAGCCCGTCGACAGGGGCCGGTAGTTGTGCTCGAAGGTCATGGCCAGACCGTGCCCCGGCCCCGCCTGGGGGTCGCGGCGCCGGACGGGCGTGGCGATGCCGAGCAGCACCCCGGCGATGGTGGCATGGATGCCCGAGGCGTGCAGGAGTGCCCAGGCGGCGAAGGCGAGCGGCAGCAGGATGAGCCACGGAGCCCACCCGTGCTCGGCGAACCACCGGGGGAAACGCTGCACGAGGATCGTGTACAGGGCGGCCGGCACGAGGAAGAGGCCCAGGGCCGCGAGGTTGAGTTCGGTCGTGTAGAAGGCAGCGATGATCACGATGGCGATGAGGTCGTCGACCACCGCGAGGGTGAGGAGGAAGAGACGCAGCGCGCTGGGCAGGTGCGTCCCGATGATCGCGAGGACGGCCACGGCGAACGCGATGTCGGTCGCGGCAGGGATCGCCCACCCCCGGAGGGTCTCGGGGGAGCCGAGGTTGACCAGCGTGTACGTGAGCGCGGGCACGGCCACCCCTGCGGCGGCCGCGACCATGGGCACCAGCGCCTTGCGTGGATCGCGCAGGTCCCCGGCCACGAACTCGTGCTTGAGTTCGAGGCCGACCAGGAAGAAGAAGACCGCCAGGAGGCCGTCGGCCGCCCACGCGCCCAGGCTGAGGTCCAGGTGCAGTGCCGCGGGTCCGACCCGGACGTCGCGCAGGGCGAAGTAGGAATCGGCCACGGGGGAATTGGCCCAGACGATCGCGATGAGGGCGGCCGCCATCAGGAGCAGCCCGCCCGTGGTCTCGCGGCGCAAGAGTTCCCCGACGCGGAGGTGTTCGGCGTGGCTGCCGATCGACAGGATGCGTCGGGGTGAGGGCTGGGGCGGAGTGGTGGTCATGGGGCTCCCTGGGTCGCGATCAGAAACGCCGACCAGACTTCCCGGCACACCGGTGTCAACGGTACCGGACGCGGTGGGTCGACGTCTCCGGGGGCCTGCCGTCAGGAGCCCTTCCGGCTGGGTAGTCTGCCCCTCATGGCACTCTCCCTGTCCGTCGTCCTCGATGCCGCCCGGGGCATCCTCGACGTCGACGGCCTCGAGGGGCTGAGCATGCGTCGCGTCGCCGCGGCGCTGGACGTCCAGCCGGGTGCGCTCTACCACCATGTGCCCGACAAGCAGACGCTGCTGGCCGGGGTGGCCGACCTGATCCTGGGCGCGGTCGAGGAACCGATCGGCTTGTGGCGTGAGGCGGTGGAGGCGTGGGCGAGCAGCCTCCGGGCGACGCTGCTCGACCATCGCGACTCCGCGGAACTCGTCGCGACCGCGCGCGGGTTCCAGTTGTCGCGCCAGGACGCGACGAAGCATCCTACGACGCTGCTGGCCACGGCCGGGTTGAACGCAACCGAGGCGCGGGGGGCGGCGTCCGCCCTGCTCTACTTCGTGCTGGGACACGTCGCCGAGGAGCAGGCCCGATTGGACTGGGAGAGGTTCCACCCCTCCGATGAGCCCAGCGCCCGGGCGGCGGACGAGACGTTCGCCCTCGGCATCGGCCTCCTGCTCGACGGTGTGGAGTCGCGAAGGGTGAGCGAGGTGCGGCGATGATCGGACGTCTCGGGGGCACCCCTGAGCGGCCCGCCGTGTTCTTCGCCGACGCGGGTGAGTTCCGCGCGTGGCTGGAGCAGAACCATGCCACGGCGTCGGAACTGTGGATGGGCTTGGCCAAGAAGCACGTCTCTCCACGGGGCTTGACGTGGGGCGACGCCGTGCTGGAGGCCCTGTGCTTCGGGTGGATCGACTCGGTCGCCCAGCGCATCGACGACGACTTCACCCGGCAGCGCTGGACGCCCCGCAAGCCGTCCAGCACCTGGAGCAACATCAACGTCGCCCACGTCGAACGCCTGCTCGCCGCCGGCCGCATGACTCCCGCGGGTATCGCCGCGTTCGAGGCCCGGACGCCTGAACGCACGGGGACCTACTCCTTCGAGCAGGCAGTCCATGAGTTCGCGCCCGAACATGCCGCCGCCCTGGCGTGCGACCCCCGGGCGTCGGCCTTCTGGGCAGCCGCCACCGAGAGCTATCGGAGGGTCGCAACTCACTGGGTGAACAGCGCGAAGCGGCCGTCAACCCGTGACCAGCGCATGGCCGCCCTCGTGTCCGACTGCGCGGCAGGCCGCCTGATCCCATCCCAACGCTACGGCGGGGAGCCCAAGTGGGTTGCTCGGGCGCGTGAGGCCGCGCAAGCCGCCATGTGAGACAAGTTGGAATATGTATTCCAAGAGGGGCATAGTTATGCACATGAAGACGAAGGTTGCGGTCGCCGGGTGCACGGGTTATGCCGGAGGCGAGGTCCTGCGGCTCCTGCTGACGCGTGACGACATCGAGATCGGTGCGCTGACGGCGAAGTCCTCGGCCGGCAGCCGGCTGGGCGCCCACCAGCAGCACCTGACGCCCCTGCACGACCGCGAGGTCCTCGACACGACGGCGGAGAACCTGGCGGGCCACGACGTGGTGTTCCTCGCGCTCCCGCACGGGACGTCGGCCGAGGTGGCCGCGCAACTCGGTGAGGATGTCCTCGTCATTGACGCTGGCGCGGACTTCCGGTTGGAGTCGGCCGAGGAGTGGCGCACGTTCTACGGCACCGAGCACGCCGGGACGTGGCCGTACGGCCTGCCCGAGCTGCCCGGCCAGCGCGAGGTTCTGGCCGGCGCGAAGCACATCGCCGTGCCGGGCTGCTTCCCGACGACCGTCACCCTGGCCCTGGCGCCGGCGCTCACCGGCGGCATCGTGAACGGCCACGACGTGGTCGTCGTCGCCCCGACGGGTCCTTCGGGTGCCGGCAAGTCCCTCAAGACGCACCTGCTGGGCAGCGAGCTGATGGGCTCGGCGTCCGCCTACGGCGTCGGTGGGGTCCACCGCCACGTGCCCGAGATGCTGCAGAACTTCCGCAAGCTGGGGGCTCCCGCGCCGACGGTGTCGTTCACGCCGGTGCTCGTGCCGATGTCGCGGGGCATCTTGGCGACCGTGACCGCGCCGCTGGCCGCTCCCACCACGACGGACGCCGTCCGCGCCGCCTACGCGGCGGCCTGGGCCGACGAGCCGTTCGTCCACCTGCTGCCCGAGGGCCTGTGGCCCCAGACCCAGTCGGTGCTCGGCTCGAACCACGTCCACGTGCAGGTGGCCGTGGACGTCGCCGCCAACCGCCTCGTCGCCGTCGCCGCCCTCGACAACCTGACCAAGGGCACCGCCGGTGGGGCCATCCAGTCCATGAACATCGCCCTGGGCCTCCCCGAGACCCTCGGCCTGACCACGTTGGGAGTCGCGCCGTGAGCGTCACCGCAGCACAGGGCTTCATCGCCGCCGGCGTCCGAGCCGGCATCAAGGCGTCCGGCAACCACGACCTCGCGCTGGTGCGCAACGACGGCCCCAAGAAGGTCGCGTCCGGAGTCTTCACGTCGAACCGCTTCCAGGCCGCGCCGGTGGTCTGGTCGATTGACGCCCTGGCCGACGGCAGCCTCGACGCCGTCGTCCTGAACTCGGGCGGGGCGAACGCCTGCACCGGAGCCGACGGTCTGGCCGACGCGCGTGCGATGGCCGAGACCACGGCGTCCGCGTTGGGGACGACCGCCCAGCAGATCGCGGTCTGCTCGACCGGCCTCATCGGCGTCCGCCTCCCCATGGACGCCGTGCGCGGCGGCATCGCCGAGGCGGCCGCGGCCCTGTCGCCCGAGGGAGGCGCGGACGCCGCGCTGGCGATCATGACCACCGACACCGTGAGCAAGCAGGCGAGCACCACGAGCGAATCGGGCTGGACCGTGGGCGGCATGGCCAAGGGCGCCGGCATGCTCGCCCCCGCCCTGGCCACCATGCTCGTCGTCATCACCACCGACGCCGATCTCACCCCCGCCGAGGCGGACACCGCCCTGCGCGCTGCGACACGCCTGACGTTCGACCGCACGGACTCCGACGGCTGCATGTCGACCAACGACACCGTCCTGCTCCTGTCGAACGGGGCCTCGGGCGTCGCGCCCGACCTCGAGGAGTTCACGCACGCGCTCACCGGGGTGTGTGCCTCCCTGGCCCGCCAACTGCTCGCTGATGCGGAGGGGTCGAGCCACGACATCGCGGTCACGGTGGTGAACGCCGTGACCGAGGACGAGGCCCTCGACGTGGCCCGCTGCGTCACCCGGTCGAACCTCTTCAAGACCGCCATCTTCGGCAACGACCCCAACTGGGGGCGCGTGCTGGCCTCGGCGGGCACCTCCAAGGCGACGTTCGACCCCGACCAGGTGAGCGTGTCGTTCAACGGTGTCACGGTGTTCGACACCGGCGCCCTGGGGGAGGACCGCTCACTGGTGGACCTCGCGCCGCGCGAGGTGCGGGTCGAGATCGACCTGGCCGCGGGCCCGGCGTCCGCCACCGTCTGGACCAACGACCTGACGTACGACTACGTCAAGGAGAACGCGGAGTACAGCTCATGACCTACACGACGCGCACCGCCCAGGTGCAGGACGAGGCCTACGCCAAGGCGGGCGTCCTCGTCGAGGCACTGCCCTGGCTGACGAAGTACGCGGGCGCCACGATGGTGGTGAAGTACGGCGGCAACGCGATGGTGAGCGACGAGCTCAAGAGGGCGTTCGTGGAGGACATCGTCTTCCTGCGCCGCTGCGGGATCAAGCCGGTCGTCGTGCACGGCGGCGGGCCCCAGATCAACCAGATGCTCGATCGGCTCGGGATCACCAGCGAGTTCAAGGGCGGCCTGCGCGTCACCACCCCCGAGGCGATGGACGTCGTCCGGATGGTGCTCGTCGGCCAGGTCGGGCGCGAACTCGTGGGCCTGCTCAACGCCCACGGACCGCTGGCGGTCGGGATGTCCGGCGAGGACGGCGGCCTGTTCACGGCGCGGCGCCGCGGGACCGTCGTCGACGGTGAGGAGGTCGACCTCGGCCTGGTCGGCGAGGTGGCCGGCGTGGACACGTCGGCCATCACCGACCTGATCGAGGCGGGACGCATCCCCGTGGTCGCCTCGGTGTCCCCGGACGAGACCGGTGCGGTGCTCAACCTGAACGCCGACACCGCGGCCGCCGCCCTGGCGTCCGCCCTCGGGGCCGACCGCCTGATCATGCTGACCGACGTCGAGGGCCTCTACGCCCACTGGCCGAACACGGACGAGATCATCGCGTCCATCACCACCGAGGGGCTGCGTGAGCTGCTGCCGAGCCTGGCCAGCGGCATGATCCCGAAGATGGAGGCCTGCCTGGCCGCGGTCGAGGACGGCGTCCCGCTCGCCACGATCGTGGACGGGCGCAAGCCGCACTCCATCCTGCTGGAGATCTTCACGGACGAAGGCGTGGGCACGATGGTGGTGCCGGCATGAGCGCCACGGATGTCCTGGGCCGCTACGGCACCGCCCTGATGCACACGTTCGGCACGCCTCCGCGCGTGCTCGTGCGCGGCGAGGGTCCCTGGGTGTGGGACGCCGACGGCGCCCGCTACCTCGACCTGCTGGCCGGCATCGCCGTGAACTCGCTGGGCCACGCCCACCCGCGGCTCGTCGCGGCGATCGCCGACCAAGCGGGCCGGCTCATGCACATCTCCAACCTGTTCGCCTCCGAGCCCCAGGTGGAGCTGGCCGAGAAGCTGGACGCGCTGGTCTCGGGCGACTCCGGACGCGTGGCGCGCACCTTCCTGGCCAACTCGGGAACCGAGGCAAACGAGGCGGCGCTCAAGGCCACGCGCCTGACCGGACGCCCGCGCCTGATCGCCATGGAGGGTTCCTTCCACGGCAGGACGCTGGGAGCCCTCTCGGTCACCTCGACGGCCGCGTATCGGGAGCCCTTCGAGCCCCTGCCGGCCAACGTCACGTGGGTGCCGTTCGGCGACCTGGACGCGCTGGCCGCCGAGATGGGGGACGACGTCGCGGCCGTCGTCGTCGAGCCGATCCAGGGGGAGAGTGGCGCGGTCACGCCTCCCGAGGGCTGGCTCGCCGGTGTCCGGGACCTGTGCGACGCGCACGGGGCACTCCTGTGGCTGGACGAGGTCCAGACGGGGATCGGACGGACCGGTGAGTGGCTCGCGAGCCGGGCCGAGGGCGTCACGGGTGACCTGGTCACGCTGGCGAAGGGGCTGGGCGGCGGCTTCCCGATCGGTGCGTGTGTCGCGACAGGCGAGGCAGCGGCCCTGCTCCAGGCGGGACATCACGGATCCACCTTCGGCGGCAACCCGCTTGCGTCGCGGGCGGCACTCACGGTGCTGGATGTCATCGAGACGGACGGGCTGGTGGAGCACGCCCGGGAGACGGGCGCCTGGCTCGCCGGCGCGATCGAGGGCCTGGGCCTGCCCCAGGTCAGCCACGTCCGCGGACGGGGGTTGCTCCGAGGGATCGTCCTGAACCAGCCGAACGCCAAGGAGGTCTGGGCGGCGGCACTGGAAGCGGGCTTCCTGGTGAACGCGCCCCGTCCGGACGTGATCAGGCTCGCCCCACCGCTGGTCATCACGTCCGACGAGCTGCAGGGCTTCGTCGACGCGTTCCCGGAGTTGGTGGCAGCGACGTGACCGATCGTGCCGTGGGGACGTCCAAGGCGGCCCGCCAGGGTCGCATCGTGGAGTTGCTCACCCGGCAGACGATCCGCTCCCAGACCGAGCTCGCCGACCTGCTGGCCGACGAGGGCTTCGTGGTGACCCAGGGCACCCTGAGCAAGGACCTCGTCGACGTGGGCGCCATCCGGCTCCGTTCGGCCGCCGGGGACCTGACCTACGCCATTCGTGACGTGGAGGCCGCCGATCTGGGACGGGCCCATGCGAAGCTCGTGCGGCTGGCGTCCGAGCTGCTGCTGTCGGCGGAGGCCTCGGCGAATCTCGTCGTGGTCAAGACCCCGCCCGGGGCCGCTCAGTTCCTGGCCTCGGCCATCGACAAGGCCGGGCTGGACGCCGTCCTCGGTACGATCGCCGGGGATGATTCGATCCTGATCGTGAGCCGCGCGCCCGATGGCGGTGCCGCGCTGGCCGAAGACCTGCTCGCGCTCGGCGCGGGCGCATGAGAGGAATGCCATGACCGAGGCCGGCGAGGGACGACTCTGGGGCGGACGCTTCAGCGGGGGGCCCGCCGAGGCGATGTTCGCACTCAGCAAGTCGACGCAGTTCGACTGGCGGCTGGCGCACCACGACATCGCCGGCTCGAAGGCGCACGCGAAGGCGCTGCACGCCGCGGGGCTGCTGACCGACGACGAATTCGCGGGGATGCTCGAGGGGCTCTCCCGCCTGGACGCCGACGTGACGTCGGGAGTGTTCGTCGCGGCCGAGACGGACGAGGACGTCCACGGCGCCCTCGAACGCGGCCTCATGGATCGCGTCGGCCACGAGCTGGGTGGACGTCTGCGTGCCGGCCGCTCGCGCAACGACCAGATCGCGACCCTGATCCGCCGCTACCTCCGGGAGGAGTTGCGCGTCGTCGCGGCCGGCGTCCAGGAGGTCGTCGTGGCGCTGTCCGACCAGGCACGGACGCACCTCGGAGTGCCCATGCCGGGCCGGACGCACCTGCAGTCGGCCCAGCCCGTGCTCCTCTCCCACCACCTGCTGGCGCACGCGTGGCCGCTGCTGCGGGACATCGACCGCATCAAGGACCTCGACCGCCGCCTCGCCGTGTCGCCGTACGGATCGGCGGCCCTGGCGGGGACGTCACTGGGGCTCGACCCCGAGCTGGTCGCACGGGAGCTGGGCTTCTCCTCGTCGGTACCGAACTCCATCGACGGCACCGCCGCCCGCGACCTGGTCGCCGAGGCCGCCTTCATCCTCGCGATGATCGGCGTGGACCTCTCTCGGATCTCGGAGGAGGTCATCCTCTGGTCGACGGTCGAATTCGGCTTCGTGACGTTGGATGACGCCTGGTCGACGGGGTCGTCGATCATGCCGCAGAAGAAGAACCCCGACGTGGCTGAGCTGGCGCGAGGCAAGGCGGGCCGGCTCATCGGAAACCTGTCGGGCCTCATGGCGACGCTCAAGGGTTTGCCGCTGGCGTACAACCGCGATCTCCAGGAGGACAAGGAGCCGATCTTCGACGGCCTCGACCAGCTGCGCATCCTCCTGCCGGCGGTGGCGGGGATGATCGCCACGCTGAGGTTCCACCCGCAGCGGCTCGCCGCGCGCGCCCCCGAGGGCTTCTCATTGGCGACCGACGTCGCGGATTGGCTGGTCCGCCAGCGCGTCCCGTTCGCGGAGGCGCACGAGATCTCCGGCAAGGCCGTCCGGTACTGCGAGGGGAAGGGGATCGAGCTCCACGACCTCACCGCCGACGACCTGCCCGCCATCGATGAGCGGCTGGGGGCGGGCGTGTTGGACGTCCTCTCGGTGGAGGGCTCCATCAACGCGCGCAACGGACGCGGCGGGACGGCCCGCACGCAGGTGGAGGACGTGCAACTGCCGGAGGTGGAGGACGCCCTGCGGGCGGTCACGGCTTGGATCGGGTCTGACGGGACCGCGAACTCCCAGGGGTGACGCGGACGCCGTCCGCTAGGGTTGCCCTTCGTGAACGCAGTGATCGAAGAGCTCTCCTGGCGCGGGTTGATCGCCCACTCCACCGACCTGGACGCCCTGGGCGCCCACCTCGACGAGGGTCCGATCACCTCCTATGTGGGTTTCGACCCGACGGCGCCGTCCATCCACATGGGCAACCTGGTGCAAGTCATGGTGCAGCGCGCGCTGCAGCGCGCCGGGCACAAGCCCATCCTGCTGGTGGGCGGGTCGACCGGCCTGATCGGTGACCCCAAGCAGGCGGGCGAGCGTGTCATGAACGACGTCGACGTCGTGGCGGGCTGGGTGGAACGGATCCGCTCCCAGGTGGGGCGCCTCATCGAACTCGACGGCCCGAACGCGGCGACGCTTGTCAACAACCTGGACTGGACGTCCGGGATCTCGGCGTTGGACTTCCTGCGCGATGTGGGCAAGCACTTCTCGGTGAACCGCATGCTCGACCGGGAGGTCGTCAGGAGCCGCCTCGAATCGGGTATCAGCTACACCGAGTTCAGCTACGTCCTGCTGCAGTCCTTGGACTACCGAGAGCTGTACCGCCGTCACGGCGTGACCCTGCAGACCGGCGGCTCCGACCAGTGGGGCAACCTCACCGCAGGTGTGGACCTGATCCGCCGCTCGGACGGGGCGCGCGTGCACGCTCTGGCCACGCCCCTGCTGACCAAGGCGGACGGGACCAAGTTCGGCAAGACCGAGTCAGGCACCGTGTGGCTCGATCCTGAGATGACCTCGCCGTACTCCTTCCACCAGTACTTCCTGAACGCCGAGGACGCCATGGTCGTGTCCTACCTCAAGGTGTTCAGCGAGCGTTCCCGCGACGAGATCGCCGAGATTGAGGCCCAACAACAGGGGAAGCCGTTCCTTCGGGTCGCCCAGCGCGCCCTCGCCGATGACATCACCGACCTGGTGCACGGCGTTGCGGAGCGGCGGTCCGCCGAGGCCGCCGCGGCCGCCCTCTTCGGACGGTCCGAGCTGCGCGAGCTGGACGGCCGGACCCTCGCGTCCGTCGCCAAGGAACTCGGGGCACCGCGACTCGAGGCGGGGGAGGAACTCCCAACCGTGGTCGACCTGCTGGCCGAGTCCGGGGTGGTCGACAGCAAGTCGGCCGCCCGGCGCGCCGTCCAGGAGGGGGGCGCCTACCTCAACAACGAGAAGGTGACCGACGTGGACGCCGTGCTTGCCCCGGACGACCTGCTGGACGGCCGCTGGGCGATCGTGCGGCGCGGCAAGAAGACGGTGGGCGCCGTGGAGGTGGTTCGGGGCTGAAGTGGTCTGTGACAAGGTCGGACGCCGCGGGCTTGCCCCTGATTTTGTGTCGGCGCCGATCCCGTGTAATGTTTATCGAGCGCTCGGGGGGCGGACGGAGGGGCCAAGGCCACGAAGTACGAACCGCGGGCAGGAGCCCAAAACCAACGATGAACCTCCTTCGGGAGTGGCGTCAGCGTGAGGATTCCTGGAGAGGGAAATCACCGATTTGACTCGGTGAAAATCTCTGTTTAAGGTAGATCGAGTGCCCCGCGGGGATTGCTTCCGAAATGGAGCGTGGCCCGTGGTGTGTGTCGGAAGTTTGAGAACTCAACAGCGTGCTTAGGTCAATGCCAGTGGCTATGACATCTTTTGGGGTGTTGTGGTTCATTTTTTGCACACATAACCTTTGGTTTTTGTGTGTCCTCGTTGTCAGTTTTGGCTGACACTTTGAGTGATTGATTGATTGCCAACTTTTGGGTTGGTTTGTCAGTGTGATTGCTTTCCAGTTTTTCGATGGAGAGTTTGATCCTGGCTCAGGACGAACGCTGGCGGCGTGCTTAACACATGCAAGTCGAACGGATCATCAAACTTGTTTGGTGGTTAGTGGCGAACGGGTGAGTAACACGTGAGTAACCTGCCCTTCACTGTGGGATAACGAGGAGAAATTCTTGCTAATACCGCATATTCAGATGTCTTCGCATGGGGGTGTTTGGAAAGTTTTTTCGGTGGGGGATGGACTCGCGGCCTATCAGCTTGTTGGTGGGGTAGTGGCCTACCAAGGCTTTGACGGGTAGCCGGCCTGAGAGGGCGACCGGCCACACTGGGACTGAGATACGGCCCAGACTCCTACGGGAGGCAGCAGTGGGGAATATTGCACAATGGGCGGAAGCCTGATGCAGCAACGCCGCGTGCGGGATGACGGCCTTCGGGTTGTAAACCGCTTTCACCAGGGGCGAATTTGACGGTACCTGGAGAAGAAGCACCGGCTAACTACGTGCCAGCAGCCGCGGTGATACGTAGGGTGCGAGCGTTGTCCGGATTTATTGGGCGTAAAGAGCTCGTAGGTGGTTTGTTGCGTCGGATGTGAAAACAGACAGCTTAACTGTGTGCTTGCATTCGATACGGGCAGACTTGAGGGATGTAGGGGAGAACGGAATTCCTGGTGGAGCGGTGGAATGCGCAGATATCAGGAGGAACACCGGTGGCGAAGGCGGTTCTCTGGACATTTCCTGACGCTGAGGAGCGAAAGCGTGGGGAGCGAACAGGCTTAGATACCCTGGTAGTCCACGCCGTAAACGGTGGGCACTAGGTGTGGGGGACTTCCACGTTCTCCGTGCCGTAGCTAACGCATTAAGTGCCCCGCCTGGGGAGTACGGCCGCAAGGCTAAAACTCAAAGGAATTGACGGGGGCCCGCACAAGCGGCGGAGCATGCGGATTAATTCGATGCAACGCGAAGAACCTTACCTGGGTTTGACATGCACCAGACGACAGCAGAGATGTTGTTTCCTTCGGGCTGGTGTGCAGGTGGTGCATGGCTGTCGTCAGCTCGTGTCGTGAGATGTTGGGTTAAGTCCCGCAACGAGCGCAACCCTCGTCCTATGTTGCCAGCGGGTTATGCCGGGAACTCATGGGAGACTGCCGGGGTCAACTCGGAGGAAGGTGGGGATGACGTCAAGTCATCATGCCCCTTATGTCCAGGGCTTCACGCATGCTACAATGGCTGGTACAAAGTGTTGCGATCCCGTGAGGGTGAGCGAATCACGTAAAGCCAGTCTCAGTTCGGATTGGGGTCTGCAACTCGACCCCATGAAGTCGGAGTCGCTAGTAATCGCAGATCAGCATTGCTGCGGTGAATACGTTCCCGGGCCTTGTACACACCGCCCGTCAAGTCATGAAAGTCGGTAACACCCGAAGCCGGTGGCCCAACCCTTGTGGAGGGAGCTGTCGAAGGTGGGATCGGTAATTAGGACTAAGTCGTAACAAGGTAGCCGTACCGGAAGGTGCGGCTGGATCACCTCCTTTCTAGGGAGCCTCTGTGCCTCATCCACCGTCACGGGTGGGGGGTCGTCCTCGTTCACATCCGAGTGTGGTGTGCGGGGCGGGGTGACTGAATTGTGGATGGTGTTGACCGAGTCCCGGCCAGGGATGAGCGCTTCGTGTCTAGTACTGCACCGTGTGGTGTGTGGAACGGGTGGGGTGTTCGGAGTCTGGTGGGGGCGGTGGCACGTTGTTGGGTTCTGGGACTTCCGCCGTGGTTTGGTGGGTGTCGCAACGATGATGCCAGGGTTTGGTCCCCAGTTTGGGGGTTGGGTTCTGGTGTTTGTTTGTTGTTTGAGAATTGTATAGTGGACGCGAGCATCTTTGTAGATTTTGTTGATCGTTTTTGTTTGGTGACAAGCTACTAAGGGCGGTCGGTGGATGCCTTGGCATCAAGAGCCGATGAAGGACGTTGTAACCTGCGATAAGCCATGGGGAGCTGGTAAACGAGCTTTGATCCGTGGATTTCCGAATAGGGAAACCTCGAATGACCCGAGTTGTGTCGGGCGACCTCATCCTGAATATATAGGGGTGTTGGAGGGAACGTGGGGAAGTGAAACATCTCAGTACCCACAGGAAGAGAAAACAATTGTGATTCCGTGAGTAGTGGCGAGCGAAAGCGGAAGAGGCCAAACCTGGCGTGTGTGATAGCTGGCAGGCGTTGCACGTTGGGGGTTGTGGGGCCGACTCGGGAGGGCTGCTGATCTCCCATCGAGTGATAAAGCAAACATGAAGCTGAAACACCTGGGAGGGTGTACCAGAGTGCGTGACAGTCGTGTAGGCGTATGTGTTTGCCTCGTTGTCGTTACCCCAAGTAGCACGGAACCCCTGAAATTCTGTGTGAATCCGGCGGGACCACCCGTCAAGCCTAAATACTCCTTGATGACCGATAGCGGACAAGTACCGTGAGGGAAAGGTGAAAAGTACCCCGGGAGGGGAGTGAAATAGTACCTGAAACCGACCGCCTACAATCCGTCGGAGCCTCTTTGTGGGGTGACGGCGTGCCTTTTGAAGAATGAGCCTGCGAGTCAGTGCTCGGTGGCGAGGTTAACCCGTGTGGGGGAGCCGTAGCGAAAGCGAGTCCGAATAGGGCGTTTGAGTCGCCGGGTCTGGACCCGAAGCGGAGTGATCTATCCATGGCCAGGTTGAAGCGACGGTAAGACGTCGTGGAGGACCGAACCCACTTGGGTTGAAAACCGAGGGGATGAGCTGTGGATAGGGGTGAAAGGCCAATCAAACTCCGTGATAGCTGGTTCTCCCCGAAATGCATTTAGGTGCAGCGTCGCCTGTTTCTTGCCGGAGGTAGAGCACTGGATGGTCTAGGGGGCCCACAAGCTTACCGAAATCAGCCAAACTCCGAATGCCGGTAAGTGAAGGGCGGCAGTGAGACTGTGGGGGATAAGCTTCATAGTCGAGAGGGAAACAGCCCAGATCACCAGCTAAGGCCCCTAAGGGACTGCTAAGTGGAAAAGGATGTGGAGTTGCGAAGACAACCAGGAGGTTGGCTTGGAAGCAGCCACCCTTGAAAGAGTGCGTAATAGCTCACTGGTCAAGTGATTCTGCGCCGACAATGTAGCGGGGCTCAAGCAGTCCGCCGAAGCTGTGGCAATCATGCGTGTACCTGCCTTCGGGCCAGGTGTGTGGTTGGGTAGGGGAGCGTCGTGTGTGCTGTGAAGCGGCGGGGTGACCCAGTCGTGGAGTGCACACGAGTGAGAATGCAGGCATGAGTAGCGAAAGACGGGTGGGAAACCCGTCCGCCGAATATCCAAGGGTTCCAGGGTCAAGCTAATCTGCCCTGGGTGAGTCGGGACCTAAGGCGAGGCCGACAGGCGTAGTCGATGGACAACCAGTTGATATTCTGGTACCGGCGAAGCAACGCCCGTGTCGAGGCCGGTGATACTAAGCACGCGAGGCCTTCCGTGGTGCCCTTCGGGGTGTCTGGTTGGTTGAGTCTGTGACCTGAGCCGGTAGTAGGCAAGCTGCGGAGGGACGCAGGAAGGTAGCCCATCCCACGCGATGGTTGTCGTGGGCTAAGCGTGTAGGCCGGCACATTGGCAAATCCGTGTGCTGTGTGGTTGAGACGTGATGGCACTGGGGACTTGTCCCTGGTGTGGGTGATCCTATGCTGCCTAGAAAAGCTTCGTGAGCGAGTTGTGAGCCGCCCGTACCCCAAACCGACACAGGTGGATAGGTAGAGAATACCAAGGCGATCGAGAGAATCGTGGTGAAGGAACTCGGCAAAATACCCCCGTAACTTCGGGATAAGGGGGACCTGATCCGTCAACTGCCTTGCGCAGGGTAGCGGTGAGGGTCGCAGAGACCAGGCCCAAGCGACTGTTTACTAAAAACACAGGTCCGTGCGAAGTTGAAAGACGATGTATACGGACTGACTCCTGCCCGGTGCTGGAAGGTTAAGGGGAACTGTTAGCGCAAGCGAAGCGGTGAACTTAAGCCCCAGTAAACGGCGGTGGTAACTATAACCATCCTAAGGTAGCGAAATTCCTTGTCGGGTAAGTTCCGACCTGCACGAATGGAGTAACGATTTGGGCGCTGTCTCCACCACGAACTCGGCGAAATTGCATTACGAGTAAAGATGCTCGTTACGCGCAGCAGGACGGAAAGACCCCGGGACCTTTACTATAGTTTGGTATTGGTGATCGGTACGACTTGTGTAGGATAGGTGGGAGACTTTGAAGCTGTCACGCCAGTGATGGTGGAGTCATCGTTGAAATACCACTCTGGTCGTTCTGGTTATCTAACCTCGGACCCTGATCGGGTTCAGGGACAGTGCCTGATGGGTAGTTTGACTGGGGCGGTCGCCTCCCAAAAGGTAACGGAGGCGCCCAAAGGTTCCCTCAGCCTGGTTGGCAATCAGGTGTTGAGTGTAAGTGCACAAGGGAGCTTGACTGTGAGACAGACATGTCGAGCAGGGACGAAAGTCGGGACTAGTGATCTGACGGTGGCGTGTGGAAGCGCCGTCACTCAACGGATAAAAGGTACCCCGGGGATAACAGGCTGATCTTGCCCGAGCGTCCATAGCGACGGCATGGTTTGGCACCTCGATGTCGGCTCGTCGCATCCTGGGGCTGGAGTCGGTCCCAAGGGTTGGGCTGTTCGCCCATTAAAGCGGCACGCGAGCTGGGTTTAGAACGTCGTGAGACAGTTCGGTCCCTATCCGCTGCGCGCGTTAGAGTCTTGAGAAGGGCTGTCCTTAGTACGAGAGGACCGGGACGGACCAACCTCTGGTGTGCCAGTTGTCCTGCCAAGGGCACGGCTGGTTGGCTACGTTGGGAAATGATAACCGCTGAAAGCATCTAAGCGGGAAGCACGCTTCAAGATGAGGACTCTCACCACCTTGAGTGGGTAAGGCCCCCTACAGACCATGGGGTTGATAGGCCAGATGTGGAAGCACAGTAATGTGTGGAGCTGACTGGTACTAATAGGCCGAGGGCTTGTCACTACACCAAACAGTGACGAGACCCAACAATATCTGCTAACGCTCGCGTCCACTATACGATATCTTGACCAGCAAACAGTTGGTTGTTTCCCCCCACACCCAGGTGTGGGACGACAATTACAGATTGTTTCGGTGGCCATTGCGCAAGGGAAACGCCCGGTCCCATTCCGAACCCGGAAGCTAAGCCTTGCAGCGCCGATGGTACTGCACTCGCGAGGGTGTGGGAGAGTAGGACACCGCCGAACACACCCCCC
>NZ_JCAKNE010000039.1:0-26513 GCF_059515965.1 Propioniciclava sp. LT432
TTCGGGGGTGTCGTTGCCTCGCGTAAGGGTCTCCGCCTGAACGATCCGGGGATGGAGCTGACCTTGAGCGAGCGCAGGGCTGTCACGGTGAAGAAGGCGTTGGCCTACAAGGGGGCGGACCGGGCCGGGAAGTCGCGGATCCTGGACGAGTTGGTCGAGTTGACGGGCTGGCATCGTGACTATGCGCGGGCGGCGTTACGGGAGGTGCTGGTCGTCAAACCGGTCCGGCCTCGCAAGCCGCGGTCGCGGGTCTACGGCGATGACCTGCTGCCCGCCCTGGTGCGCTGTTGGACCCTGTTGCGGGCGCCGGCGGGGAAGATCCTGGCGCCGTTCATGCCCGTGCTGGTGCCCCTGCTGCGGGTGGAGGGGGAGATCGTCTTGGACGACACCCAGGCCGAGTTGTTGGCCGGTATCTCGGCGGCCACGATCGACCGGATGCTCGCCGGGGAGCGGAAGCGGATGACGCTACGCGGCCGGACGCACACCAAGCCGGGGTCGTTGTTGAAACACCAGATCCCGATCCGCACGTTCGCTGACTGGGACGATGCGACGCCGGGGTTCGTCGAGATCGACCTGGTCGCCCACGACGGTGGGGTGGCCTCGGGTGAGTACTGCTACACGTTGACGATGACCGATGTGGCGACGGGGTGGACGGTGAACCGGTCGGTGCCGAACCGGGCCCGTCGGTGGGTGATCGAGGCCATCGACCACGCCGCCGGGATGTTCCCGTTCCCGATCGTGGGGATCGATTCCGACAACGGGTCGGAGTTCATCAACCACCACTTCCTGCACTACTGCGAGACCCGCAAGATCACGTTCACGCGCGGGCGGGCGGGGAAGAAGAACGACGGCTGTTACGTGGAGCAGAAGAACTGGGCCCGGGTGCGGGAGTTGGTCGGCTACTACCGGTACGACACCGACGCCGAGCTCGAGCTGCTGAACCGGATCTGGGCGTTGGATGACGCGTTCGCGAACTACTTCCTGCCCAGCCTGAAGCTGGCCTCCAAGCACCGCGACGGCGCCAAGGTCGTCAAGAAGTACCACCAGGCCGCCACCCCGCACCAGCGTGCCCTCGCCCACCCCGCGACCCGGAAACGGCCCGTGATCACGATGAACGCCCGGTTCAAGAAGCTTCGCCTCGGTGCCCTGCAACGCGAGATCCTCCACCACACCGGACGCCTCGAAGCCCTCGCCCAGGCCAAGGGCCGTACCGCCCGGCAACGCCGTGCCGCGACCGGCTGAACCGGAGGAGACACGTGAGGCAACGACTCCTGCCGAACCGGAGGTCACAGGTGAGGCAACGACCTAATCCATCCGGAGGTATTGACATGAGGCATCACGGACCCAACGAGGCGTCGGGCGATGGATTCCGTTGGCGGTCCCCCCTTGTCAAGCGAGGATTTCGATGCCTAGGGTGCCTCATGGACCACGGATTGAGCCCCGCACAGGTCGAGTGGCGACAGCGCGTCAGGGACTTCATCGCACGGACGCTGACCCCGGAACTCGAGCGTGAGGTCTGGGAGCAGGGCGTCGACGAGCTCGGTCCCGAGACACGCCGGTTCCGTGAGGCCATGGCCGCCGAGGGACTCCTCGGGGTCACCCTGCCCACGGACGCCGGGGGCCTGGGGCTGGGCGCCACCGAGCTCTCCCTCCTGCGCGCCGAGCTGGACTACCACCGCCTGGCCGAACTCGACTTCACGTACACGGCCGTCGCGCCCATGATCCTGCGCGACGGTACCCCGGAGAACCGCGAGGACTGGCTGCCCGGCCTGTTGCGGGGGGAGATCATCGTCGCGGTCGGCTACTCGGAACCGGACGCCGGGACCGACCTGGCGGCCATGACGAGCCGGGCCGAACTCGTCGGCGACGAGTGGGTGATCAACGGGCAGAAGCTGTGGAACACCCGGGCCCACGTCTGCACGCATGAGTGGATGTGCGTCCGAACCGATCCCCACGCGACGCGACACCGCGGGCTCTCGGTCATCATGGTTCCGCTCGACGCGCCCGGCGTCGAGATCCACCCCATCGAGACCTGGGGTGACGAGCGCACCAACGTGACCCACTTCACCAACGTGCGGGTGCCCGCGCGGAACGTCATCGGCGAGGTCAACCAGGGGTGGCGCTACATCACCGGGGCCCTCGACCTCGAACGCCTCGCCGTCGGCCACGTCGGTGAGCTCCGCCGCGAGCTGGACGGCCTGCTGGGCGCCGCGTTGGCCGGCCAGACCGTGGTCGACCAGGACGTGGCGCTGCGCGAGGTCGCCCTCCTCGAGGCCGACTGGGACGCCGCATACCTGATCGGGTTGCAGGCCGCCACCATCTTCGACCAGGGCGAGATCCCCACCATCCCCGCGACGGAACACAAGATCCTCACCAGCGAACTCCGCCAGCGTCTGGCCGACACGGGCCTCCGGTTGTTGGGGGCGTCCGGCCAGCTGAGCTGGCGTGACGCGGACGCCCCCCTGCGCGGCTCCCTCGAGCGCCTCTACCGGGCGAGCCCGCTGCTCAAGTTCGGCGCCGGCGCGAACGAGGTCCTCCGCGACGTGATCGCCCAGCGCGGCGAGGGACTGCCGTCCTATGGCCGCTCCCCCAGCGCCACCCCCAACTCCGGCCAGGAGGTTCGGCCATGACCGTCGCATCGATGACCTTGGTCCCGACCGAGGACGACCTCGCGATCACCGAACTCGCGGAATCGGTGTTCGCCCGCCACTGGAGCCCGAGCCAGGTGCGGGCCGGCAAGTCGGGCCCCCTGGACGTCTCAGCGCTCCACGGTGCACTCGCCCAGGCCGGACTGATGTCGATCACCTTGCCCGAGACCGCAGGCGGGGGCGGTGGCCAGTTGAGGGACCTCGGCCTGGTGATCGCAGCGGGTGGGGCGGCCCTGTGCCCCACCACCGTCCACACGTCCGTCGACTTCCTCCATGCGCTGGACGCCTTCGGCCTCGAGGACGCCTCGACGTCGCGTGACGCGGTCCTGCAGGGCAGCGCCATCGGCACGACCGGCCTGTGGAACCCGGACAACGCATTCGACACGGTCCCCGTGCTCGAGGCCGAGCGCGTTCCCGACGGCTGGCGGGTGAGGGGCCGCCTGCGCCTCATCCGCAACGGTGGCCTGGCGGGCGAGGTCGTCGTCGTAGCGCGTCCGAGTGGGGGCGACGGACGTGTCGTCGTCGCCGTGGTCGCGTTGGGAGCGCAAGCAGCGCAGGGGCTCACCGCGCGTCCACGACGGACGTTCACCGGCGAGGACCAGCACGATCTCGAGTTCTCCGACGTCACCGTGCCCGCGTCCGCGGCCACGGAGGCCGACCCATCCCTCGTGGCGGCCCTCGCCCGCACGAGCTTGGCGCTCCAGTGCGCCGACCTCGTCGGGACGGCCCGCCGCGCACTCGACCTGACCACGGCCCACGTCAAGGAAAGGCACCAGTTCGGCCGGCCCCTGGGCGGCTTCCAGGCGGTTCAGCACCACATCGCGGACATGCGGATGGCGGTGGACGCCGCCCACGTCCTCACGGGGCGTGCCCTCGCCGTGCTCGGGGACGGGCACGACGGCGTCCGCGAGGTCGCGATCGCCAAACTCATGGCCGGACGCGCCGCCACCTACGTCACCCGCACGGCGCACCAACTGCACGGCGGGATCGGGCTGGCCACCGAATCCGACCTGCACCTGTGGTCGGAGAGGGCGAAGGCCTTCGAACTGCTCGGCGGCGCCCAGGAGATCCAGACGGACCAACTCGTACGGCACCTGACGTCCTGACGGGCCGGCGTCAGCTGCCGTCGTAGGCGCTGCCCCCGATGAACTCCCGCAGGATCGAGTTGAAGGGCACCCGGGTGACGTCCACCGGTGTGAAGAACCCGAGCAGTCGTAGGAGGCGGTCCCGAGTGGCGCGGTGCGGGCTGGCGTCCGGGATCTGCACCAGGCCCGCCTCGGCGGCTGGTCGCAGGGCGTTGAGCTCGTACACCAAGGAGGTGTTGAACATGACGTCGGCGCCCTCCTGGAAACGGAAGACGTTCAGGTACTCACCCCGGCGCACGCTCTTCCACCGCGCCAACGTGTCCTCCGGCTCGATGCCGCGGGTCCGCTCGTCCCGCACCAAGCGGCGCAGCAGGCGGATCTCCGTGGTCGGCACCCGGTTGATCCGGTCGATGTTGAGCCCGCCCAGGGCGCTCACGTACATCCGGAACGCCTCGCCCGGCGGGACGTGGCCCAGGAGCGCGGGGTTGAGCGCGTGGATCCCCTCGATCACCAGCACCTCGTCGTCCGCGAGACGCAGGTCCACGCCCCCGGTGCGCCGGCCCTCGACGAAGTCGAACTGCGGGACGGTGACCGGGTCGCCGTCCGCGAGCGCGCGCAGGTGGCTCCGCAACAGCGGGAGGTCGAGGGCCTCGAGTTGCTCGAAGTCGAACTCGCCGTGCACGTCCCGCGGGGTGTGCTCGCGTTCGACGAAGTAGTTGTCCAAGGAGAGGGAGACCGGCCGCAGCCGGTTGACCTCGAGTTGGGTGGCGAGCCGGCGGGTGAAGGTGGTCTTCCCGGACGAGGACGGGCCCGCCACCAGCAGCATCCGCAGGGAACGTCGTTGCGCCAGGATGCGGTCGGCGATCCCCGCGATCTGCTTCTCGTGCAGGGCCTCGGCCAGGTTGACCAGGCGCAGCCCTCGGCCTTCCTCGATGAGACGGTTCACGTCGGCCACCAGGTCGAGCCGCAGCATGTCGAGCCAGTGGCGGTTCTCCTCGAACGCCTCCGACAGCAGCACCGGCGGGATCAGCGGGTGCTGGCTGCCCCGTCCCACGTCGCCGAAGTCCACGATGAAGCCGTGCGCGAACGGCACGATCGTGAACGGCTCGACCTGGGAAGGGTCCAGCTGGGCGGGGTACAGCACCCGGGTCACCAGGTCCCCCACCCGGTAGACGTGGTAGCCGCCGTCCATTCCGAGGTCGACGATCGGCTCCCCGGCCGCGACCCAGGCGCGCAGCCGCCGGTCGATCTCGCGGACCTCGCGGACCGAGAGGACGGATTCGTCCAGGGCGCAAAACACGCCCTCCAGGATCGAGTAGGAGATCTGCAACTCCTCCTCGGGGAACAGGTCCCTGACCACCTTCACCAGACCGACCTTCACGGTCTGGCGTCCCTCCCGCAGGTGGGTCTCCCGGACGCCGGCGTCCTCCGCCCCGCTCCGCACGGGGGGCTGCGTACTGGCCATGGACCGACGCTACTCCCCCGCCGACCACGGCGCCGAGGCCAGCCCCGGGCACTCTCCCGACGCGCAGTAGGCTGCCTCCACGTGAAGGGAGGTCGCATGCCCAACCCGACAGCCGCGATCCTGATCATCGGCGACGAGATCCTCTCCGGCCGGACCCGTGATGCGAACGGTCACCATCTGGCGATGGAGTTGGCGAAGGTGGGCGTCGACCTCAAGGAGATCCGCGTGGTGGCCGACGAGCAGGACGCCATCGTCGCGGCCCTGAACGCGCTGCGGACCGCGTACACGCACGTCTTCACCTCCGGGGGGATCGGTCCGACCCACGACGACATCACCGCGGACGCCGTGGCCGCCGCCTTCGGGGTGGGGATCGGGATCCGCGAGGACGCGCGGGCCATCCTGGTCGGGATGTACGCCCGCCGCGGTGTGGAGCCCAACGAGTCGCAGTTGCGGATGGCCCGGGTGCCCGACGGGGCCCGGCTCATCGAGAACGTCCTCTCGGGGGCACCCGGGTTCAGCGTCGAGAACGTGCACGTGATGGCGGGGGTGCCGAGCGTGTTCCGCGAGATGGTGGCCGCACTCCTTCCGGGGCTGGAGCACGGGACGCCGAAGGTGGTGCGCGAGGTGCGCTTCGAGGTCGGCGAGGGGCGCATCGCGGCGCCACTGCGCGCGCTCGCGGCCGACTACCCCGACCTGGCGATGGGGTCCTACCCGTTCGCCGAGGAGGGACTCCACGGCACGAACGTCGTCATCAAGGGTCAGGACGCCTCGCGCGTGGATGAGGCCGTCGCTCGGCTGAAGGACGACATCGCGCCGGGATGAAACCGCCGACCGTCGGCGTTGGGGATCATCGACAGCACACCTCGTCCCACGAAGGAGCACCATGCCCACCCTGTCCGACTTCACCGCCACGACCATCACCGGCCAGCAGCGGAACCTGGCCGACTACCGGGGGAACGTCATCCTCGTGGTGAACACGGCGTCCAAGTGCGGCCTGACGCCGCAGTTCGCCGGGCTGGAGGAGTTGTACCAACAGCACAGCGACGCCGGCTTGGTCGTCCTCGGGTTCCCGAGCGACCAGTTCAGGAACCAGGAGTTCGGGGAGGACTCCGAGATCGCCGAGTTCTGCCGGCTCAACTACGGGGTCTCGTTCCCGATGTTCTCCAAGGTGGACGTGAACGGCGAGGACGCGCACCCGCTCTTCCGGTGGCTGCGGTCCGAGACCGCGGGACCGGAGGGCGACGCCATCGAGTGGAACTTCACCAAGTTCCTCGTCGACCGCGAGGGCCGTGTCGTGCGCCGGTACGCGCCTTCGGTCGAGCCCGGCGCGATCGTGGCCGACCTGAAGGAGGCGCTCGCGGCCTGAACGACTCAGGCGGCGCGCTGCGGCTTGCGGGGCGCGGACGTCCCGGTGCCCGGCGGGGGACGCCTCAGGTGGGCGTCCGGCCCAGATCGGCCGAGCGCACGCCCGGTCCGATGTGGCGCATGCTGAGGGCCCGGACAGCCTGCCGCGCACCGGCCGCCAGGGCCGCCTCCACGGGCTCGCCCCCCAGCGTGGCGGCGAGTGTGCCGGCGAAGAAGGCATCGCCGGCTCCGTTGGTGTCGACCGCCTCGACCGGGACCGCCGGGACGGTGTGCAGGCGTCCGGTCGCGTCGACCGCGATGGCCCCGTCCGCGCCGAGCGTGCAGGTCGCGAGGCGGACGCCGTGGTCCACGAGCGAGCGCAGGAACCCCTCGGGGTCCGGAAGGTTCTCGCCGCTGCATTGAGCGACCGTGGCCACCTCCCAGAAGGGACGGTGCCAGTCGGAGTCCGCAGGGACGTCGTGCAGGTCCGTCCAGATCGTCAGGTCCTCACGGCGCAGGGAGGTGGCGAGGCGGCGGGTCCACGGTGCGAGGTCAAGCACGACGACGGACGCGCTGCGCAGCGCGTCCGCCGACGGTTCCGGTGTGTCCGCCGGCGGAGTGGCGTAGATCGAGACGCGCTCGCCCTGGGGGGTCATCAGGTTCAGGTGGCGTTCGGTGTGGTCGATCGGCTGGGGGTCCACGGTGAGGTCGTCCGGCAGCGCGGCCCGGATTCGGCGTCCGGCCTCGTCGTCGGCCAGCGGCGTCCGCAGCCGGACGCCCACGCCCAGGTCGTGCAGGTGGAGCGCCTTGCCGGCGGACGTCCCGCCGATGGTGTCCCAGGAGTCCCGGGCGACGACCATCTGGGTGCGCGGTTCGGGGAGGTGGTCGAGCACGATCAACGTGTTCCAGGCAGTGGGGCCGAGGACCTCGACCGTGGTGTCCGGCGGGACGGCCATCGGGTCTCCTTTGGGGAGGCGTCGGGCCGATCCTACGATGACGAGGGAGCCGAACCCGTGAAGTGCGGGCGGGCCGTCGACGAAGGGGATGGACGATGGAGAAGGTATGGCTCGTCACGGGAGCCTCGCGCGGGTTCGGACGCATCTGGGCCACGGCAGCCCTCGAACGTGGCGACCGTGTCGCGCTCGCGGCACGCAACCCTGATGCGGTCCAGGACCTCGTCCAGGCCCACCCGGACACGGCGCTGGTCGTCCAACTCGACGTCACGGATCGCGGTCGCGTGTTCGCCGCCGTGCAGGAGGTCGTCGACGCCTTCGGACGGATCGACGTCGTCGCGAACAACGCGGGCTACGGCCACTTCGGGATGGTCGAGGAGGCCACCGAGCAGGAAGTCCGCGACCAGTTCGAGACCAACGTGTTCGGTGCCCTGTGGGTGACCCAGGCCGTGCTTCCCGTCCTGCGGGCCCAAGGCTCGGGTCACCTCCTGCAGACCTCCTCGCGCATGGGGGTCATGGCCGTCCCGAACCTCGGGATCTACAACGCGTCGAAGTTCGCCCTCGAGGCGTTCTCCGACTCGCTGGCGCAGGAGGTGGGCGGCTTCGGCATCAAGGTGACCCTCATCGAACCCCAGGGGTACGCCACCGAGTGGTCCGGCGCGTCCGCGCACCGGTCGGCCAAGAACCCTGCGTACGACGACTTCCGGGCCTGGCTGGCCGAGAATCCCACCACCGTGCCGCCCGGCCAGCCCGAGGCGACGGCTCCGATCGTGCTCGAGATCGTCGACATGGCGGAGCCGCCACTGCGCGTGCTGTTCGGACACGGGGCTGTGGAGCGCGTGGAAGCCGTGTACGCCGACCGGCTGCGCACCTGGCACGAGACACGCGAGCTCACCGAACGTGCCGACCACCTCTGAGTCGGGCGTCGAGGACCATCGTGTTTCGCCTCGTGGCCCGCGTCGCCGTGCTCCTCGGAGGGCTGTGACATGACGGACCAGCAGTTGCCCCGCCTCGCCGTCGGTTCCCTCGGCGGGACCATCGCCATGGCGCCCACCGCGCCCGGCGCGCCCGTCGCGCCTCAATTGGACGCCGCATCGCTCCTGGCCGCGGTCCCGCAGCTGGACGACCTCGCGGACGTCCGGGCTGCCTCGCTGGCCAACGTCGCCTCGCCGTCGATCACGCTGGCGCACGTACTCGCAGCCCTCGACTTCGCCCACCGCTCCGTCGACGAGGGCGCGGACGGGGTCGTCCTGACCCACGGCACCGATACCCTCGAAGAGACCGCCTACCTCCTCGACCTGCTCTGGGATCGGCCGGAACCCCTCGTCATCACCGGTGCGATGCGCTCCTCGCAGCAGCTCTCCGCCGACGGGCCGGCGAACATCATGGCGGCTGCGGTGACGGCCACTGCGCCCGGCGCGCGCGACCTCGGCGTCCTCGTGTGCCTGGACGACACCGTGCACGCGGCCCGCCACGTCGCCAAGACCGACTCGACCTCCCTGTCCACTTTCGCGTCCCCGGGCTGGGGGCCCATCGGGCGGGTCATCGAGGGGCAGTTGCGCCTGGGCCTCCTCCCCGTCGGGCGGCACCAGGCCCTTCGCCCACCGGCACCGGACCACCCCATCCGGGTCGGGCTGGTCGAATCGACGATCGCCGACGACGGGTGGCAGCTGCAGGCGGTGCTCGCTCAGCAGCCCACTGCGGTGGTTCTCGCCGGGTTCGGCGTCGGTCACGTCTCCGAGGCGGTGTCCCGCGTGGCCGTCGAGGCCGCCGCGGAGATCCCCGTGATCTTCGCCACCCGGACGGGTCGCGGAACCACCGCCACGAGGACGTACGGCTTCACCGGCTCGGAGTCGCACCTCCTGGCCCACGGGCTGATCGGCGCGGGTTTCCTCTCGCCGCGCAAGTCTCGCCTCCTCGCGCACGTCCTCGTCGAGTCGGGTGCCCCGGTCGAGGAGATCCGGGCCGAGTTCGCGCGCCGGGGGGCCTGAGCCGGAGATCACCCCACCGACTAGACAGCCACCGCCATGCGCCGGCGATCGGTGCGGTAGTGGTCGAGCTTGTCCTCGTCGATGACGACGCCCGTGCCCGGCACGTTGCGGATGTACATCTTCCCGTCGACGATCTGGAGCGGCTCAGCGAGGATGTCGTCGGCCATGTCGAGCCAGTTCGAGAGTTCGCCGGCACGGACGGAGGTTCCGCGGAACGCCGAGCCGAACACGATCGAGCACAGTGAGCCCACCTGGCCGTCGATCTGGTTGCCCATGACGTTCTCGACGCCCATGGACTCGCACAGGAAGTGGATCCGCTGCGAGTAGGTGAAGCCGGTGCGCGCGGTCTTGATGGAGATCGCCGTCGCGTAGCCGCCCAGCAGGGCACGCACCACGTCCGCCTGGTTGGGGACCGACTCGTCGGCGACGAACGGCATCGGCGTCCGGTCGACCAGCCACTTGCGTCCCAGCACGTCGTCGGCCGGGTTGAGTTCCTCGGCGAGGGTGAGTCCCAGGTCCTTCATGGCGTCCAGCGCCTGCGCCGACTCCGATGCGCTCCACCCCCGGTTGCCGTCGATGTACAGCTCGATCTCGTCGCCGAACTCGGCGCGCAGGGCACGGCACACGTCCACGTCGAGCTGGTAGGGGCGGCGTCCGACCTTCACCTTGTAGGTGGTGATGCCGTACCGCGTCTTGTAGTCGTGCACCACCTCGACCATCTTCTGGGGGGCGTCGAAGCCCACCATGTGCGAGACCCGCATGTGGTCGGTGTAACCGCCCAGCAGCTTGGTGACGGGCTGGCCGAGCACCTGCCCGATGACGTCCCACAGCGCCATGTCGACGGCGCCCTTGGCGCACGGGTTGTCCACGGTGCGGTTCATGCGGGCGATGGCCTTCTCCCGGTCCAGCACGTCGAGGCCGACCAGGTCGGGCGCGAAGACGTCCTCGACGGCCGCCTTGATGGACGCCTGCGTCTCGCCGTAGGTGTACGGACGCGGCGGCGCCTCGGCGGTGCCGACCACGCCGTCCTCCCCGTGCACGCGGACGAGGATGTGGTTCGCCGTGTGCTGCTCGCCGGATGCGAAGCGGAGCGGGTGGACATAGGGGATGGAGAACGGGATGGCTTCGATCTTCGTGATCTTCACGGGATTTCCTTGTCTGATGGTTCGGGTGTGGTCGGCAGGTCGGTGAACAAGCCGGCGCGACTGAGTGCGGCCAGGAAGGCCTGGACCAGGGAGGAGGTGTCGTCGCTGCGCCAGGCGACGGCGATGTCGACGTACTCGGGGCTCTCGACCTCGACGAAGTGGACATCGGAGACCGCCAGGCGTCGGGCGGAACTGGGCACCAGGGCGATCCCGATGCCGGCGGAGACGAGGCCGAGCATGGTCGAGGTGTCCGACACCTCCACCGCCACGCGCGGCTCGAACCCGCCACGGGAGCACATCCTGCGGACGGCCTCGCCGACCACCGAGCCGGACGCCCGGGGGTAGACGACCATCGGCTCCCTGCGCAGGACACCGATGGGGACGGGCCCTTCGCTGATGGCGAGGCGGTGCCCGGCGGGGACGGCCGCGACCAGGGGGTCCCGGTCCAGCAGGCGCCAGCTCAGGCCCGGCACCTTCAGCGGGAGCCGGACGATGCCCACGTCCAGTTCCCGCCGCTGGAGGAGGCGCTCCTGGTCGGGCGTGAGGAGCTCGGCGTCCAGGGTGACGCTGACATCGGGCAGTTCCCTGCGCAGCACCCGCATGATGTGCGGGAGCAACGTGTAGGTGATCGACCCGATGACACCGAGGACCAGGGTCCCCCTCTCCCCCCGCGCGTGGCTGCGCACCCGGGCGTCCATCGCCTCGAGGTGCGCCAGAACCTGGAGCGCCTCGGCGAGGACCTCCTTGCCCACCTCGGTGAGCTCCACGCTCCGCGTCGTCCGGTTCAGCAGGACGGCTCCGAGGTCCGATTCCAGGTCGCGGATCCGCTTGGAGAGCTGGGCCTGCGAGACGAACAGGGCCTGGGCCGCCCGGCCGAAGTGGCGCTCCTCGGCGACGGCGACGAAGCAGCGGAGGGAGAAGAGGTCCATGTTCATGGCATCACCATGCCCCCAACAGCTTCATCCAGAGCGACCCGAGGCCGACCCAGATCAGCAGGTTCGGGATGGACATGATGAAGTTCTTCGTCCACCACTCACGAACCGTGAAGAAGCCCTGGGCGAAGAGCAGGGTCGGGGCGGCGCCGCCGTAGTGCGTGAGCGTGGAGAAGTACGACGACAGGACACCGAGGACCATGGCGGCCAGCAGCGGCGGGACGCCGACGGCGACGGCCGTGCCGAGGAAGGCGGCGTACATGGCGGCGACGTGGCTGGTCAGCGACGCGAAGAAGTAGTGGGAGTAGAAGTAGACCAGCACGAGGATGATGAAGGCGACCACCCAGTTGAGCCCGCCGAGGCCGTGGGCGACGAGCCCGGAGAACCAAGGGATGAAGCCCAGGGAGTTGAGGAAGTTGGCCAGCGTCAGCACGATGGCGAACCAGATCAGGGTGTCCCACGCCGACTTCTCGCCGGTCACGTCATCGAGGGTGAGCGCGCCGGTGATCAGCAGCACGACGACGCCGACGATGGTCGTGGTGGTGGCGGAGATGGCGAACATGGCGTCCCCGACGGTCCACAGCAGGATGAGCAGGCCGATCACCGCGACGACGATGCTCTCGTGACGCGAGATCCGGCCGAGGGAGCGGAGCATGGTGCGGGCCTCCGCCGCCACCTCGGGGGTGTGCTTGACCTCGGGCGGGCAGATCACGTACGTCAGCAACGGGGTCACGATGAGCGCGACCAGGCCGGGACCGGCGGCGTAGAGGAACCACTCCATCCAGGAGATCTTGAGCCCGAAGTCGGACGCGAAGCCGACCATCAGCGGGTTCGCCGCCATCGCCGTCAGGAACAGGGCGCCGGTCGCCGAGTTGAAGTGTGCGGCGGTCAGGGTGAGGAACTTGCCGATGCGGCCGGCGGTGGGCGTCCGGGGCTCGGAGCCGTAGGTGGACGACACCGCGCGCAGGATGGGCAGGACGATCGCACCGCCACGGGCCATGGCGGACGGGGTGGCCGGCGCGAGCACGAGGTCGGTGAAGCCCAGACCGTAGGCGACGCCGAGCGAGTTCTTGCCGAGCTTGGCGACGAAGAAGTAGGCGATGCGCCGGCCCAGCCCCGACTTGATGATCGCCCGCGAGACGAAGAACGCCATCACGATCATCCACATGACCGAGTTGGAGAACCCCGAGCGTCCCTGGGCCACGGTGATCGACCCGGTGAGGACGGCGACGGCGAGACCGAGCAGCGCCATGACCGAGAGCGGGAAGGGCTGGAGGATCAGGCCCAGGATGGTCAGGACGAACACGATGAACAGGTGCCAGGCCTTCACCCCCGTCGGCTTGCCGTGATGATGGACCTGGCCGAGGGGGGCCTGAAGACGTGCGAGGGCTCAGAAGCGCCCGCGCGGGGGTTCTGAGGTGGTGGTGCCGTCAGCGTCGGCGTCGACGCGGGGGCGACAGTGGCCATGGCGATCCTTATGGGAGTGGCCGCTCATGGCGGCCCGGCTGGTGTTGGCACCCATCATCCACACGGGCACTACACGGCGTAGTGGATCCTGTCCATTGATCACCCATCCGAAACGCTTCTTTCGCCGTGCGCCTGGGACAGGTCGTCCCGGCGCTTGTCCAGACACACTGCTGCCGCTACCTTGGATGGACGAGGGGAGTACTTCACAAGCCTCGCGCCGGTCACTTCGAAGGGGTCACTCCCTTCCCGGCGTGGGCACCCTGTCCAGGGTGAAGGAGACCTCAGACCGCACAACGATCTGAGGAGACCCTGATGTTCCCGCTGCATGCCCTCCCCCTGGAGGCCGTCCCGGCCGCCCCGCACCTGACCAGCATCGGATCCCCCCTCCTGTGGGGGTGGACGATCGCGGGAGTCGTGCTGCTGTTCGGCCTCGACTTCCTGATCACCCGCAAGCCGCACGAGATCTCCATGAAGGAGGCGGTGGGCTGGTCGGTCTTCTACGTCGCCCTGCCGCTCCTCTTCGGCGTGTGGCTGTGGGGGTCCTTCGGCAGCCAGCAGGGGCTGGAGTACTACACCGGCTACCTGGTGGAGAAGTCGCTCAGTGTCGACAACCTGTTCGTCTTCATGCTGATCCTCAGCGGCTTCGCGGTGCCCAAGGAACTCCAGCAGCGCGTGCTGTTGATCGGCGTCGCCGGCGCGCTCGTCCTCCGCGGGATCTTCATCGCCGCCGGCGCCGCACTGATCGCGACCTTCAGCTGGGCGTTCCTGCTCTTCGGCCTCATCCTTCTGGCCACCGCCGTCAAGGTGTGGCGGGACGCCGCCGCCGACGACCACGGGACCCCGGTATCGGAGATGAGGATCGTCCGCGGGGTTCGCCGCGTGTGGCCCGTCACGGACGACTACCACGGAACGCGACTGACCGTGGCCGGGAACGGACGCCGTGCGCTCACCCCCCTCGCCCTGGTCGTCATCACGATCCTGTTCACCGACGTGGTCTTCGCCGTGGACTCCGTGCCCGCCGTCTACGGCATCACGGGTGATCCCTACCTGGTCTTCGTGACCAACGCCTTCGCCCTGCTCGGGCTGCGCGCCCTGTACTTCGTGCTCCAGGGCGTCCTCGCGCGGCTCGTGCACCTCAGCTACGGGCTCGCGTTCATCCTGGCGTTCATCGGCGTGAAGCTGGTCCTGCACTGGGCGCACGACATCTGGGCCTGGATTCCGACCGTTCCCACCCTGGCGTCCCTGGTCGTCATCCTGGGCGCTCTCGTCCTGGTCACCGCGACCAGCCTTTACGCCTCCCGGCGGGATCGGACCGCTTCGTCGGCCCCGTCCGAGGCGGACGCCCCGAGCTGAGGCTGGGTCTGGTGAGCGTCGTCCGTCCTGGTCTAGCGTGAGGTGATGAGCCCCGGGAAGAGCGCCGCGGAGATCCTCGACATCGAGGGTCACCAGGTGCGGGTCTCGAGCCCCGACAAGGTCGTCTTCCCCAAGCTCGGGTTCACCAAGTTGGACGTCGTCCGCTACTACCTGTCGGTCGCGGACGGCGCCCTCCGCGGGGCTGCGGGACGGCCGATGATGCTCAAGCGGTTCGTCAAGGGCATCACCGAGGAGCCGTTCTTCCAGAAGCGCGTCCCCGAGAACCACCCGATCTTCATCGAGACCGCGACCCTGCGGTACGCGCGGGGGACGTCTGCGGAGGAGGCGGTCATCCGGGACGCCGCGGGCTTGGTCTGGGTCGTCAACCTCGGCTGCCTCGACCTCAACCCGCACCCCGTCCGGGCCGAGGACCTCGACCACCCCGACGAACTCAGGATCGACCTCGACCCCATGCCCGGCGTGGACTGGCCCGGCATCGTCGCGGTGGCGGACGTCACCCGCGGCGTCCTGGAGGACCACGGCCTGGTCGGCTGGCCCAAGACCAGCGGCTCACGCGGCCTGCACGTGCTCGTCCGCATCGCCCCGCGCTGGGACTACCGGGAGGTCCGCCTCGCGGCCGAGGCGCTGGCCCGCGAGGTGGAGAACCGGGCGCCCGACCTGGCCACCGCGCGCTGGTGGAAGGAGGAACGCGGGGAGACCGTGTTCGTCGACTTCAACCAGAACGCCAAGGACCGCACGGTGGCGTCCGCCTACTCCATCCGCCCCCTGCCGGACGCCCGCGTCTCGGCCCCGCTCTCCTGGGCGGAGGTGGGCACGCGGCGTCCGGAGGAGTTCACGGCGCTGACCATGCCGGCCCGCTTCGCCGAGATCGGCGACCGGCACGCCGGCATCGACGACGCCGTCGGATCGCTCGACCCCCTGCTCGCGCTCGCCGAGAGGCTCGGCCCGGCGTCCAGGGAGCGGGGCGAAGCCTCCGGCCCGCCCGGACGCCGCCGCTCCACCAAGCCGCTGGTCGAGGTGGCCCGCACCAGGACCAAGCCGGAGGCCCTCGCGGCCCTGGAGGAATGGAAGGCGCTCCACCCCGACGTGGCCGACCGGCTGACGGAGTCCGACGTGCTCGTCGACGGCATGCGCGGGTCCAGTTCGCTGTGGTACCGCGTCCGGGTGAACCTGCAGCACGTCCCCGAGGCGGATCGCCCGGCGCAGGGTGAACTCATCGCCGACTACGACCCTTGGTCCGACAAGCGCTGATACGCTGCTGCGCGCGCTCCTGACCAGACGGCGTGGACGTGAGGCTCGGCGATGAGGGGAGGCGTCCATGACGGCTGACACGGTGTACCTGCTCGCGGGGCTGGCGCTCTTCGTGGCGGTCGTGGCGCCGGTCCTCGTGCGCTCGATCGCCCTGTCAGCCCCGCTCGTGCTTCTCCTTCTCGGCATGGTGCTGGGCCTCCTGCCGCTCCCCGAGGGCTGGTCGTTGGAGCCGATCGCGGTGCGCACGATCATCGAGCACGTGACCGAGGTGGCCGTCCTCGTGGCTCTCATGGGCGTGGGACTGGCGCTCGACCGTCCGCTGAACCGGCGCACATGGCGGACGTGGTCCCCCACGTGGCGCCTGCTCCTCGTGGCGATGCCGCTGACCATCGCCGGCGTCTTCCTGCTCGGGTGGGGCGTGCTCGGCCTGGCCGCCCCGGCCGCCCTGCTGCTGGGCGCGGTCCTGGCCCCGACCGACCCCGTGCTCGCCGGGGACGTCCAGGTGGAGGGCCCGAGCACGGCCGGCTCCCCCGAAGAGGCCGAGCCGGACGAGCGGGACGAGATGCGATTCGCGCTGACCTCCGAGGCGGGCCTGAACGACGGGCTGGCCTTCCCGTTCGTGTACGCGGCCGTGTTCCTCGCCACGCGGGGACCCATCACCGAATGGGGCGCGGGATGGCTGCTGTGGGAACTCGTCGGCAAGATCGTGCTCGGCGTCCTCGTGGGAGCGCTGGTCGGGTGGGGCGTCGGGCGCTTGGCGTTCCGCGCGGCCGACCATCGTCTCCGCATCGCCGAGCACGGCGAGCCCCTGCTCGCTGTCGCGGCCCTCGTGCTGTCCTACGGGGCCACCGAGGTCGCCGGGGGCTACGGGTTCCTCGGCGTCTTCGCCTGCGCGCTGGCCCTGCGGGCGGTGGAACGCCACCACGACCACCACCGGGCCATGCATGAGGTCATCGGGTACCTGGAGCGGCTGCTCATCCTCGTGATCCTCCTCTTCCTCGGCATGGCACTCACCCGCGGTCTGCTGGCAGGGGTCGATTGGCGCGGCGCCGTGGTCGCCCTAGTCCTCGTGTTCGTCCTCCGGCCGGCCGTCGCGTGGTTGTCGCTGTCGATCGCAGCCCGGGACGCGTCGCTTCCGGGCGGACTGTCCCGCGTCGAGCGTGGGGTCACGGCGTTCTTCGGCGTCCGGGGCGTGGGATCCCTGTACTACCTGGCCTACGCCGGGGGCTTGGCCGCGCTGCCCGAGGAGTCCTGGCTCTGGTCCACCGTCGCGGCGACGATCCTGCTGTCGGTGGTGGTCCACGGGGTGGCGACCACGCCGGTGCTGAAGCGCCTGGCGCCGCAGTGAAACCCCTGCGGGGGCGCGACGTGGGTGGGTCAGGTGGTGCGCCGCCCATCCTCATCCCGGTGCGAACCGTCCCGGGGGTTCGGCTCGTCGCCGGCCAGGTGGCTCCCCTCCGCGTGCGGGCTCGCACTGGGGTCGAGGCGGTCGGCCTCGGCGAGGCGTCCGACCTGTCGGATGAAAGGAAGCTAGCCCGAGCCCGCGGGGTCGTCAATGATCCCGGGGTTGTCACCCCTTCTGACAAGCGCGGATGTCTGCCATGCGGCGGCCATGGGAGCGGACTCTGGCCGCCCCGCTCGGTTGGCCCCTGTGACGATCGCGTCACCGCGTGCCAGACTCCCGGCATGCCCGTCCATCCGTCGCAGTTCCAGGTGCCACCGCGGTTGCGGCGCGGGGATGAGGTGCGCATCATCGCTCCCTCGCGATCCCGCGCCTTCGTCCTGGAGAACGACAACACGCGCTGGGTGGAGCAGCGCTTCCGCGACATGGGCCTCACGGTGACCTTCGGCGCGTCCGTGGACGAGCGGGACATCTTCGACTCCTCCCCGATCCAGTCCCGCGTCGCCGACCTGCACGCGGCGTTCGCCGACCCCGGCGTCGCGGGGATCATGGCGGTGATCGGTGGCTACAACAGCAACGAACTGCTCCCCCACCTGGACTGGGGCCTCATCTCGTCCCACCCGAAGGCGTTCTGCGGCTACTCCGACGTGACGGCCGTCCAGAACGCCATCCTGGCCAGGACTGGGCTGGTCACGTACTCCGGTCCCCACTGGTCGACCTTCGGGATGCGGGACCACTTCGAGCCCACGGGGCAGTGGTTCGTCCGCGCGGTCTTCGGCGATGAGGAATTCACCATGACACCCTCAGACGCCTATTCGGATGACCTGTGGTTCCAGGACCAGGACGACCGGACGCTCCGGCCCAATCCCGGGTGGGCGGTCCTGCAGGCCGGCAGCGCGTCCGGCCACATCGTCGGCGGGAACCTGTGCACCTTGAACCTGCTGCAGGGCACGGACTGGATGCCCCCACTGGAGGGGGCTTTGTTGTTCCTCGAGGACGACGAGCTGAGCAGTGGGCCCGAGTTCGCCCGCAACCTGACCTCTCTGCTCCAACTCCCGGACGCCGCCGGTGTCACCGGCCTGGTGCTCGGGCGCTTCCAGGAGAAGTCCCAGGTGACCACGGAGCAACTCGCGGAGATGGTACGCCGACAGCCGGCGCTGCGCGGCAAGCCCGTGGTGGCCGGGGTGGACTTCGGGCACACCTCCCCGATGACCACCTTTCCGATCGGCGGAGTGGCGGAACTCACGGCCGACCCGCACCCCGTCCTGCGCATCACCCGACACTGAGAGTGGCCCTCAGTTAACAGTTAGCGACTGGCATTGCCGAGGTGGCCGCGGCGGCCCTCTTCCCCCGACCAGGGGTGATGGCGTTCGATGGGCTCCACCACCGCGCGCCCGCAAGGAGCCGGGGACTCGATGAGGAGACACAGTGACACCAGGAAGCACACGGACGAGACGCGGCCTGCGGGCCGCCCTCGCCCTCAGCGCGACGGCCGCCGTCATGCTGACCATGTCGGCACCGGCTGAGGCTGTTGTACCCGGCCCCCTGCGTGGCAGCGCGGCCGGCGTCCAGAAGGCGGCGAGCACGTTCACCGACGGCACGTACATCGTGCAGGTGGCCGGCGATCCCCTCGCCTCGTACGCGGGCAGCACGAAGGGCTACGCGCCGACCAAGCCCGCCAAGGGCACCCGCTTCGACCCGACGACGGCCAACGCGAAGCGCTACGACGCGTACCTGAAGTCCCAGCAGAACAAGCTGCTCGCCAAGGTGGGCGCCCAGCCCCTGCGGCAAAACACCGTGGCGTTCAACGGCTTCAGCGCGACCCTCTCCGCGAAGCAGGCCGCGACGCTGGCGTCCGACCCCGCGGTCGTCGCGGTGACGAAGGACAGCCTGCGGAAGGTGCAGACCGACCTCAGCGACGAGTTCCTCGGCATGGAGGGCGTCTGGGATGACGCCGGCGGCCGCGAGAACGCGGGCGACGGCGTCGTGGTCGGCGTCCTCGACACGGGGATCTGGCCGGAGTCGGAGTCCTTCTCGGCCGGGCCCAAGCACTCCACCCTGCCGACGTGGTTCCGCGGCGTCTGCGAGACGGGCGAGCGATGGAGCGCCCGCACCTGCAACGGCAAGATCGTGGCCGCCCGCTACTACGTCGACGGCTTCGGCAAGCAGAACATTGCGAAGGGCGAATTCCTCTCCCCGCGTGACGGCGATGGCCACGGGACGCACACGGCCTCAACCGCAGCCGGCAACATCGTCGAGGACGTGACGGTGGACGGCAAGGACTACGGCCTGATCTCGGGCATGGCACCCGCCGCCAAGATCGCGGCCTACAAGGTCTGCTGGACCGGCAAGACCGACGACGGCTGTGCCACCTCGGACATGGTCGCCGCCATCGACGACGCCGTCGAGGACGGGGTTGACGTCATCAACTTCTCCATCGGCAGCAGCAGCGAGAGCCCGGTCTACGATCCGACCGAGATCGCGTTCCTCAACGCCGCCGCCGCAGGCGTGTTCGTGTCGGCGTCCGCCGGCAACAGCGGCCCCGGCGACAGCACGCTCGACCACCCCAGCCCGTGGCTGACCACGGTGGCTGCGAGCACACACCGCAACTCCGACGCCACCCTCACCTTGGGGGATGGCCAGACGTTCGTGGGGGCGTCCAACACCAAGCCGCTGACCGCCCAGACGCCGATGGTCCTGGCCGGTGGCGCCTGGGATGCCCAGAAGTCCCCCACCCCCCAGCAGCTCTGCCTCCTCGGGTCGCTCGATCCGGTCCAGGTGAGCGGCAAGCTCGTGGTCTGCCTGCGCGGCACCAACGCTCGCGTGGAGAAGTCGCAGGCGGTCAAGGACGCCGGGGGCGTCGGCATGGTGCTCATCAACCGCTCCCCCGGTGAGGGCCTGAACGGAGACCTGCACGCCGTTCCGTCGATCCACCTTCCCTCGTCGGCCCTGGCGGCGGTCACGGCCTACGCGGCCACCGGCTCCCCGACGGGCGCCATCACCCTCGGCGCCCCGGCGGGTCAAGAGACCGTGCACCCGCAGATCGCCGGCTTCTCCTCGCGGGGGCCGTCGACCACCACCGGTGGCGACATCCTCAAGCCCGACGTCGCCGCCCCGGGCGTCGACGTGCTGGCCGCGATCACGCCGTACAACAACGCCGGCCGCAACTACTCCCTCATGTCGGGCACGTCGATGGCGTCCCCGCACGTGGCCGGCGTCGCCGCCGTGCTGCGCGCGGTGCACCGCGACTGGTCGCCGATGGCAGTGAAGTCGGCGCTCATGACCAGCGGCACCGACATGAAGTCCGGCACCACGTCGCCGTTCGCGCAGGGCGCCGGCAACATCGCCCCCACCTCGGCCGTCGACGCGCCGGTGGTGTTCGAGCACAATGTCATCGACTGGGTCGGCTACCTCATGGGTGTCGGCGTTCTCCCGCCCGACTTCGCACCGGGCATCGCCTTGCAGACCGGAACGCAGCTCAACCAGGCGTCCATCGCCGCGGGCAGCGTGGTGGGCGAGCTGACGGTGACCCGTGAGCTCACCAACGTGTCGGGCAAGGCGCAGTCCCTCGACGTCGTCGCCCACGTCCGCGGATTCGACGTCACCGCCAACCCGGCGACCGTCGAGATCGCAGCGGGTGGCACCGCCACGGTCGGGCTCACCTTCACCCGCACGGATGCCCCGCTGGGCGCGTACGCCACCGGTCACCTCATGTTCGGCGACGACGTCCGACTGCCGGTCGCGCTCCGGCCGATCGCCGCGGCGATCGACAAGGCCGAGGTGGACGGCACCGGGGTCTCCGGCAGCGCCACCGTCACAGTGACGCCGGGCTTCTCCGGCACGCTGGACGCCGGGGTCTCCGGGTTGGTCGGGACGACCCCGGTCCCCGACTCGGTGACGACGGGCGCCTTCGACTACACCGCCCCGACGGGCCCGAGCAGTGCCGTGGACGTGTACAACCTGACGGCCGCCGACAACACCGCCCTGCTGCGGTTCCAAGTCGACGGAGCCGACAGCGACGACCTCGACCTGTGGGTCTATCGCGAGACGGCGTCCGGGCTGGCGCTCGTGGCCTACTCGGCGACGGGCGGCGCGGACGAGGAGGTCACCCTGCGTGACCCGGCCGCCGGCACCTACCGGGCGTTCGTGCACGGCTACTCGACACCGAGCGGCGGCGGCTACACGGCCCGCAACTGGGTCGTGGGGGACGCCGACATGAACAACCTGACCGTGTCGCCGACCTCGGCCTCCGTGACGATGCGCCAGCCGGTGAAGTTCGACCTTGCTTGGGAGGAGCTCACCGAGGGTCAGGACTACCTCGGCCTGGTCAGGTTCTCGAACGAGGCCGGCGAGGCCACCTCGACGATCGTCGAGGTCCGCACGGCCTGACGCATCCACACACCACCGGGACCCCGTCGGACAACAGCCCGGCGGGGTCCTGGCGTGTTGAGCAGCGCTCCTCTGCTCGTCATTCGCGGAACTTCAGCACCTCCGTGACCGGCACCGAGCGGGTGTGGCGCGCGCTGGCCATCCGGACCACGGCGTAGGCGCCCAGCGCCAAGTCGGCCATCACCGCCACGTCGCCGCCCGTCACCTGGAACGGGATGCCGATCGGCAGGTGGGCCGTCATCAGCCGCCAGACCTCGCTCATGATGGCGACCGACACCGGGATCGCCGCGGCCACGCTCCCCACGACGAGCCAGAAGTAGTTGTCCAGGTACAGCCGCCCGACCTGGCGATCGCTGTACCCGAGCGCCTTGAGCAGCGAGATCGAGTACCGCTGCCGGGCCACCGCCATGTGGATCAACACGTACAGCACCACCACCATGATGAGCATCGACGACCAGGTCACGAGCGTCACGATGCGGGAGAGCAGGGCGTTGAACTTGACCACGCCCCCGAGCATCTCCTCGCGGGTGCTGTGTCCGGCCAGCCGGTCGGGGTCGATGGGGAGGGGTCCGTCGGACAGCACCGCGTTGTAGTACGGGACGCCCGCGCCGTTGGTGCCGGCGAGCCCCTTTGCTGCGGCGAGGACGCCGGGGTCGAGCAAGGCGCGCGCGTGCTCGGGCGTGGTGAAACCGAACGCGGTGGTCGTGTAGTCGGAGACGCCGACGACCGCGAACGCCCAGGAGAAGGTGCCGTCGCTCAGCGTGATCGTGTCGCCCACGCCCAGCCGGTACTTGTGGGACGCCGCCCGGGAGAGGACGAGTTCCTGCGCCGCCAGGTCACCGGTGGGGACCGGGAAGTACGGGTTGTCAGCCGGGACGCCGAGCACCGTGATCGACTCCCCGGGCGTCCCGTCGCTGCCGACCACGGCCATGGGGACGGCGACCGCCTCGTGGCCACCCTCGGGGACCGAGGCGAGGTCGGGGAACCTCAGGGTGTAGAAGTCGTGGAAGGTCAGCTCGTCCTCGGCCCGGGCCAGCCATGCGTCCATGGAGCTGCGCATGCCCAATCCGAAGACCAGCAGCAGGATGCACAGGAAGATCCCGGCCACGATGAGGAGCTGACTGGCGATGGTGCGCAGGGACTGTCGGATGCGGAAGGCCGTGACGAACGGCAGGCGGTCCAGCCGCAGAGGCAGCAGCGGGCCCGCGGAGGTCTGGGGACGCAGCAGCTCCTGGGTGGGCCGGTCGAGCGCCGCCCGGATGACGAGCACATTGACGGCCGCCACCAAGGCCGCCGGTGCCACCAGGGTGGCCGCCACGATGGTCCGGGAGGGCTCCACCGGGACGGCGGGGAACGAGTAGTAGTCGGTGATGATGCCCAGCGAGGGGGCGAGCGTCCGGCCGATCAGCGTCGCGAGCGCAGAGCCCACCAGGGCGACACCCACCGGCAGCACCAGGTAGTGGCGGACGAGCGAGCCGGCGCTGGTGCCGAGGGCCGACTGGGTGCCGATCACCACGGAGTCACGCAGGATGCGGTCGCGCGAGAACTCGCCCAGGACGTAGGCCACCAGGAGCAGGACGAGGACGGTGGTGACGAGGGTGACGGCCAGGGTGGTCCTGGCGTCCGAGATCGCGCCGCTGATGCGGGGGTTGTCGTCGGCCGGCAGGAACAGCGACAGTGCGGGGTAGCTCACCGGCAGGCCGACGTCGGCGGCGGCGTCCACCGCACGGGCGACGTACGGGTTGGACGCCCTGGCCGGGTCGAGCGCGAACCGCAGCATCACCTCCCGGACCTCGTCGTGGTCGGCCCCGGCCAGTTCATAGCCGTACGCCGACGTCGCCGTGCGCGGGTGGGTGGCGACGAGTTCCTGGTGCAGGGCCGGGAGCACCGTCACGAGCACGAAGCGCTCGGGGTCGCCGGTCTGGCCCAGCCGCGGGCTGGCGAGCGTGTAGTCGGGGAAGCTGCCGATGCCGGTGATCCGCAGGGTGTGCCCCGCGACGACCAGGGAGTCGCCCACCCGCAACCCGTGCGCGCGGGCGTGCAGCTTCTCCACGATCACCTCGCCGTCCCGGCTGGGCAGGACGCCGGCGTCCAGCGTGGGGCGACTGAGGGCCTGGTCGACGCGGAGCACCCGGACGTCGGTGTCGGTCTGCTTCGTGCGGCCTGCCACGTCGACGTAAGGCGTCGGCACGATGCGGACGCCGACCGCCTCGACCTCGGCGAGCTGGTCGTCGGTGAGGGCGACGTCGGTGACGACCATGCCGTCGGCGAGCTGCCCCTCGACCGCTCCACGCTGGATGCCGGCCAGCGTGGAGGTGGCCGAGGTGACCAGCCCCACGACGAGGCCGAGCCCCACGGCCAACAGGACGACGATCGCCGTCCAGCGAGCCCAGGTGGCGCGGAAGCTGCGAGCGTTGCGCCGCAACGTCAACAGCAGGGCGGACGCGCTCACCAGTCCAGCTCGCGGGCCGGGAGGGGCGCGTGGTTGAGTTCGTCGCGCACGACGCGGCCGTCGCGCAGTTCGATGACCTGGTCCGCCATGCGGGTGATCGCCTCGTTGTGCGTCACCATCACCAGCGTCGTGCCGTAGCGCTGGTGGACCTCGTCCAGCACCTCCAGCATCTGTTGGGAGGTGTGGCGATCCAGTGCGCCGGTGGGTTCGTCGGCGAGCAGGAGGTCGGAGCCCTTGACCATCGCCCGGGCGATGGCGCAGCGTTGCTGCTGGCCCCCGGACAGCTGGGCCGGGAACTTGTGCCGGTGCTCCCACAACCCCAGGTGGCCGAGCAGTTCGTCGACGTCGAGCGGGCGCCGGACCAGGTGCGCGGTCACCTGGACGTTCTCGGCCACGGTCAGGTCCGGGACGAGGTTGTAGAACTGGAACACGAACCCGACGTGGTCGCGGCGGTAGCGGGTCAACTCACGCGGCGTCAGGGCGGTCACGTCCAGCCCGGCGACGTGGATCGCGCCGGCGTCGGGGGCGTCGAGGCCACCGATGGCGTTGAGGAGCGTGGACTTGCCCGACCCGGACGCCCCGACAACCACGCATCGCGCGCCTCGGGCCACCTCGAACGTGATGTCGTGGAGCACCTCGACCCGATTCTCACCTGCCCCGTAATGGCGCGACAATCCGGCCACGCGGACGTGGGCGGGTGTCGTCTGTCCAGTCATCCCTTCCAGTGTTCCACGGGGTCGTTCGCGTCCGTTCCGGGCCAGGGCTGCCCTGTCCAGGAGGAGACGTCCGTCTAGGATCCACGCATGACCACGACCAGCTGGATGTCCAGGGCTCCCCGCCTCACGGTCGACGCTGCCATTCGCGCTTACCAGCGGTACGTCTCCCCACACAAGGGCTACACCTGCGCGCATCTCGTGGCCCGCGGCGGACAGTCCTGCTCCGCGGCGGTGCGCGGCATCATCGCCGAGCGCGGTGTCCTGCGCGGATCGGTCCCGACGCTGGCCCGGTTCTACGCGTGCTATCAAGCCGCGGCGCTGCTGAAGGCGGGACCCGACACGGTGCGCGGCGTGTGTTGTTGCGGCGGGATTCCCATTCCATTCCGGTTCTAGCCTCGATCGTTCATGGCGGAGTGAGCGACGCGTGCGGTAGATAGGCCGGAGTGCCTTCTGGCTACGGGATACTTGGACTTGCGACTGTTCAAGACCCCTGAAGCGGAAGGCACTCCGTAGGTGAAGCGTACTTCGTGGTCCACCGGTATGTCCGTGACCGGCGATGGTGGCGCGGTGATCGCCCACGCCGGCAGCATCGGGCTCAGGATGCTGGCCGAGAACACCGGCCTGACCGGCGCCCTATCGACGGCGATGGCCCGGCGTTCGTTCGTCCCCTCGGTGCACGACCGTGGCCAGGTGCTGACCGATGTGGCGGTGCTGCTCGCCGACGGCGGGGAAGCGATCTCCGACATCGATGTGCTGCGGCACCAATCCCAGGTCCTGGGGCCGGTCGCGTCTGCTCCGACGGTGTGGCGGGCGTTGGACGAGGTCACCGACGCCAGGCGGAGGAAGATCGCCACGGCCCGGGCCCGTGTCCGGCGCCACGTCTGGGCCCAGCGGACAGCGGCTGGTGGGGTTCCGGCGTCTCGGGTCGCCGGGACCGATCTCGGCAGCACGGTGGTGTTGGATGTCGATGCCACGATCGTGGTGACCCACTCGGAGAAGGAACTCGCGTCGCCGACGTTCAAACGAACCTTCGGGTATCACCCGATCGGCGTGTGGTGCGACAACACGGGCGAGTTCCTCGCCGCCGCGCTGCGGACAGGTCGGGCAGGATCGAACACCGCCGTCGATCACATTCAGGTCTTGGGCGAGGCGATCACCCAGATCCCGATGCCGTATCGCCGCCATCTGTTGATCCGCTGCGACGGGGCCGGAGCCTCGCACCTGCTGCTGGACTGGCTCCATGCGCAAGGCCAAGTCAGAGGCAGGACGCTGCATTACAGCGTCGGGTTCACGATCGGGGAGAACATCCGCCACGCCATCTCGCAGTTGCCGGCCGGGTTGTGGTCCCCGGCGCTCACCGCTGAGGGTGAGGTCCGAGACGGCGGGGACGTCGCCGAGGTCACCGGCCTGCTGGACCTGACCCGGTGGCCGGCCGGGATGCGGGTGATCCTGCGCCGCGAACGCCCCCACCCCGGGGCTCAACTGTCGCTGTTCGAAGCCCACGACGGCTGGCGCTACCAAGCGTTCGCCACCAACACCGCCGAGGGGCAGTTGCAGTTTCTCGAGGCCCGTCACCGGGCGCATGCCCGGGTCGAGGACCGGATCCGACACGCCAAAGACTCCGGCCTGGGCCGGTTCCCGTCACGCGAGTTCAGCATCAACCAGACCTGGCTACTCCTGACCATGATCGCCGCCGACCTGGTCGCCTGGCTCAAAATGCTGGCCCTCGACGGTGACCTCGCCAAGGCCGAACCGAAAGCACTCAGGTATCGGCTGCTGCACGTCCCGGCCCGGCTCGTCTACGGCGCCCGACGGCGACGACTGCGCCTACCCAAGACCTGGCCCTGGGTCGAGCACCTCGTGGCCGCGTTCGCCCGGATCGCCGCGATCCCACCACCA
>NZ_JCAKNE010000040.1:0-24527 GCF_059515965.1 Propioniciclava sp. LT432
GACCTTGACCATGTGGTGCAGGGCGGCGTTGGCTTGCCGGTCGCCTCCTCGGCTGAGGCGATGCCGGTCGGTGCGTCCTGAGGAGACGGGGATGGGGGCGGTTCCGCACAGGGCGGCGAAGGAGGCAGACGAACGGAGTCGGTCTGGGTTCTCGCCTGCGGTGAGGAGGAGTTGCGCGCCGATGGCTGGGCCGACGCCCTTGATGGCCATCAGGGCTGGGTTGGCGCGGCGGGCGCGGCGCAGGATTCGTTCGTCGAGCTGGCTGATCTCATCGGCGAGGGCACGGTGTCGTCGAGCCAGCGTGCGTAACGCGTGCATGGTGTCGGCGTCGTCGCTGTTGTGGAGTTGGTCGGGTCTGCTGTCGTGCAGGGTGGTGAGGAGTTTCGCCTCGGGCAGTCCTCGGTAGCGGTCCCGCAGTTCGGGGCGGGTGTTGACCAGAAGGGCGTTGATCTGCCGCCAGGCGGCCTGCTGGGCCTTGACCGCGGATCGGCGGGCGATGTTGAGCGCACGGAGGGGTTCGATACTGGGATTCTTCGGGCTGGTGGTGGCCTCACCCGACAAGACCGAGCGAGCAGCTCGGTAGGCGTCGAGCGGATCGCTCTTGCCCTGCTTGCGCTTATCTGCTGGGCGGGTGCGGTTGACCTCGATCACCTGGATCCCGGCAGTGAGGAGTTCAGTGGTGATGCCCACCCCGTAGCTGGAGGTGCCCTCCACGCCGACGCTGTCCAGGGGCCCTCGCTCGATGAGCCAAGCAACGGCTCGTCGGTAGCCGGCCACGGTGGTGGGGAACTCCCGATCGGCCACGGGTTGGCCGATCCCGGTGATCACCGCGACGTGGATCGTGTCGCTGTGCGAATCGACGCCACCCACATTGTTCTGTTGGTTTGTCATGATGGTGCTGCCCTTCCTTGCCGATGGGTTCGGCGCCGGCCGGGCCGGTCAGACAGGACTCACACCAGATCCCGTGCGATGGGTCAGGCTCGTATTAGGTCATGGCCCGACCGGCCGGTGCCGCTAGCTGCGCGAGGGTCGGACGGATCACTCCATCGGCAACCCAGCAGGGTGCCAGTCAGACGTAGGGTCACGACCCCCGCGCAGTCATACCAGCATGTAAGTCAGATGGTCTGTGTGGGAGGGGTCCCTGACTCAAGGGAGTAGAGACTGTGACGATGACGACGAACGACGAGACTGTGTCGGGTCCGTTCGGGCCGCTGGAGGGTGCTCGCCCGTCAGCGCGTGAGGCGATCCAGGACATGTTGGATGCCGGCCTGCTGGACGACTTGATGGGCCGGATCGATGAGGGCGCCCTGCAGCTGACCGGCGAGGGCGGGTTCATCCCCGAAATGATCAAGGCCGTTCTCGAGCGCGGATTGGGCGCCGAGTTGACCTCCCATTTGGGATACGCCAAGGGCGACCCGGCGGGTCGGGTGTTGCCGAATTCCCGGAATGGGACCACCCCGAAAACGGTGCATTCCGAGGTCGGGTCGATACCGTTGGACATCCCCCGGGACCGGCACTCGACCTTCGAGCCCCGGCTGGTGCCCAAGGGCGAACGGCAGGTCGGCGGGCTGGCCGACATGATCATCAGCCTGTACGCGGGCGGGATGACGATCCGTGACATCCAGGCCCACCTCGCGCGCACGATCGGCACCGAGCTGTCCCATGAGACGATCAGCAAGATCACCGACGCCGTCCTCGATGAGGTCAAGGCGTGGCAGTCCCGGCCGTTGGACCCGGTCTACCCGGTCATCTACCTCGATGCGCTGGTGGTCAAGGTCCGCGACAGCCACCAGGTCCGCAACAAGGCCGCCCACATCGCGGTCGGGATCGATCTGGACGGCGTGAAACACGTACTCGGGATCTGGGTCCAGACCAGCGAGGGCGCCAAGTTCTGGGCCGGTGTGCTGGCCGAGCTCCGCAACCGCGGCATCACCGACACGCTCATCGTGTGTTGCGACGGGCTGACCGGGTTCCCCGAGGCCATCGAAGCCACCTGGCCGCGCGCGATCGTGCAGACCTGCACGGTGCACCTGATCCGCGCGTCGATGCGGTTCGTGTCCTACACCGACCGCAAGCGGGTCGCCGCGGCCCTACGGCCGGTCTACACCGCCCCCACGGTCGAGGCCGCCGAGACAGCCTTGTTGGAGTTCGCAGGCAGTGACCTGGGTCGTAAGTACCCCGCCACCGTCGCTACCTGGGAGAACGCGTGGGAAAGGTTCATCCCGTTCCTGGAATTCCCACCCGAAGTGAGACGGATCATCTACACGACGAATGCGATCGAATCGCTGAACTACCAGCTACGCAAGATCATCAAGAACCGCGGCCATTTCCCCAACGACGACTCCGTCGTGAAACTGTTGTGGCTGGCGATCCGTGACATCGAGGACAAGCGAGCCCGAGCACGCGCCAAGGAAGCCGGCAAACCCAAGGGCGAGTCCCGCACCGCACCGGGCTACCTCGTAGAAGGCGCCACCACCCAAGGCTGGAAGGCCGCCCTCGGCGCCCTCCTCATCGCCTTCCCCGACCGACTCAACAACCACATCAACTGAAAGTGAACCGACCCACTCACACACAGACAACTTGACAGGCTCGAGCCCTCGGCGCTAGGAAGCCGAGCCCTCGGCGCTAGGAAGCCGAGCCCTCGGCGCTTCGAACCCGAGCCCTCGGCGCTTCCGCGGCCCCAGCCGCCGGCGACCCCGCGCCCAGCCCTGCGTAGGTCGTCGCGTTCCAGGCGTGGCCGAGGGCCACGACGAAGAGGGTGGTCCCGATCATGTGGAGCAGCACCAGGACCGTCGGCAGGTGGGTGAAGTACTGGACGTAGCCGATGACCCCTTGCAGCAGTTCGGTCGCCAGCAGCGCCAGCCACACCCGGCGGAGGCGGGCGTCCGACCAGGCCCACAGGAGACCCAGCACGGTCAGCGCGACCAACGCCCACACCGACCAGGCGTGGATCTTGGCGGTCCACTCGGGGCTGAAGCCGTTGCGGGTCGCGGCGCCGTCGCCCGAATGCGGCCCCGAACCGGTGACGACCACACCCAGCGCGACGACGACCATGCCCAACAGGAACACGAGCCGGGTGAGGGCGTAGAGGCGTCCGGACGCCGGCGCCGGCTCACGCCCGTACGCGAGGCGGACCATCTCGAGGGTGATCAGGATCAACGCGACGGACGCCACCATGTGGAGGCCCACGACCCAAGGATCCAGCTGCGTCAACACGGAGACCCCGCCGATGACCGCCTGCGCGATGATGCCCAGACCCACGCCGATCGACAGCTCGAACAGGCGCAGGGGCGCCACCCGACGGCGGAACGCCCGCCACGCCACGATGGCCGTGGCCAGCGCGATCGCCGCCAGGACGAACGTCAGCAGGCGGTTGCCGAACTCGATGGCGCCGTGGAGGCCGTCCTCGGGACGGGCGACGTAGCTGCCGGGCTGGCATTCCGGCCACGTCGCGCACCCCAGGCCCGACTTGGTGAGGCGGACGAGGGCGCCGGTCCAGATGATCGCCATGTTGGCGACGAGGTTGGCGACGGTGAGGCGGCGCAGGAGGGTCACGAGGTCCATCGGAAGGCCTTTCGGGCGACGAGCAGGGCGACGACCGCCCAGATGGCGAGGATCAGGAGGGGGAGCGCGCCCGCCGACCCGACCGAGGCGTCCCGGAGGGTCTCGCCGAGGGCTCCGAACGGGGTCAGCCGCAGCGGCCATTCCGCCCACGTCGGGTAGGAGCTGACCGGCAGCACGAGGGCGCCACCCGCTGCGACGGCCAGGTAGATGAGATTGGCGATCGCCAGCGTCGCCTCGGCTCGGAGGCGTCCGGCCAGGGCCAGCGCGAACCCGGCGAAGGTCACCAGCGCGAGCAGGGACGCCACCACAGCGATCCCCAGCGACAGCGCGTCCAGCACCGGACGCCAGCCCAGCACCGCCGCGATGATCGCGAGCACCAGCACCTGCGCGGCGGCCACGCCCGCGGTGGCGAGGGCCTTGCCGGTGATCAGGTCGCCCCGGGTGAGCGGTGTGGCCACCAGGCGTTCCAGGACGCCGTAGCGGCGTTCGAAGGCGGTGTTGATCGCCAACGACGTGAAGGAGGTCGACCACAGGGCCAACGCGAGGACCGACGGGGGCAGCAGCGCCGGGTCCAGGCCGATCCGGTCGCCGAGGAACATGCCCGCCACGAGCACCGCGACCGGGATCACCAGCGCCAGCAGCAACTGCTCGCCGTTGCGCAGGAGCAGCGTCGCCTCGGTGCGAGCATGGCTCAGGACGCGCTCGGTGCGGGGCGCCGGCGCAGGGGCGGGGGAGAGGTCCAGGGTCTGGTTCCCCGAGTCGGGCGAGGTGCTCATGCGTCCGCCCTCGTGTTCCGCAGGAAGACGTCCTCCAGGGACGCCTCGGCGGTCAGTTCCGCGACGGTCCCGCTGATGGTGATGCGGCCGGCGTCCATGATCCAGACGTGGTCAGCGAGCTGGGCCGCCTCGTCCATGGCGTGCGTGGTCAACAGGACGCCGACGCCGGCGTCCGCCAACTGCCGGATGACCGCCCAGGTGCGGCGACGGGCGTGGGGATCCATGCCGGCGGTGGGCTCGTCCAGCAGGACGAACTCGGGGCGTCCGATGAGCGCGCCCGCGAGGTTGACGGCCTGCTGCTGTCCGCCGGAGAGCCGGCGGTACGGCGTGTCGGCGAAGTCGCCGAGGTGGAGCGCGTCGATGAGCGCGTCGACGGGCTGGGGGTTGGCGTACAGGCTGGCGAGGTAGCGCAGCAGTTCGCGTGGGCGGATGCCGGACCATGCGCCGGTCGACTGGGGCATGAGGCCGAGCCGAGCCAGCGCGTGCGGGTCGCCGGGCCGGCGGCCGAGCACGGACACGTCGCCGGATGAGGCCTTCACGAGGCCGGTCACGGCCCGGATCGTGGTGGTCTTGCCGGCTCCGTTGGGGCCGAGCAGCGCGGTCACGGCGCCCGGGGCGGCGGTGAAGCTCAGGCCGTCCAGTACGCGCTTGTCGCCGAAGGCCAACTCAACCCCGCTGAGGGCGAGCGCGGCGGCAGTGGACATGCCGGGCAGTCTAGCTGCGTCGCGATGCGACTCCCGTCAGAGGCCCGGCTTGCCCACCGTGTGCACGTTCACGCCGCCCCGGGTGACGTCCACGGGGTCGTCCGACGGGTCGTTGTCCGACCGGACAATCGCCACCGGGCCATCCGCAGGGTCGTCCGACGGGACGTCCTCGCTCGGCGCGATGTCGACCTCGGTGGTGGTGCCGGTGTCGATCCGCATGGCGTAGTACGAGCGCCACATGAACAGCAGCGCCGCGAGGAAGGACGCCACGGCCAGCACCGCGACCAGCACGTGGTTCTCCGAGTCGCGCAGGGAGACGCCCAGTTCGACGGCCAGCAGGCCGAACAGCGTGGTGAACTTGATGACCGGGTTCAGGGCCACGGACGAGGTGTCCTTGTAGGGGTCGCCGACGGTGTCGCCCACGATGGACGCGTCGTGCAGTGGCGTCCCCTTGGCGTCCAGGTCGACCTCGACGATCTTCTTGGCGTTGTCCCAGGCGCCGCCGGCGTTCGCCATGAAGATCGCCTGGTAGAGGCCGATGATCGCGATCGAGACCAGGTAGCCGATGAAGAAGAACGGGTCGGTGAACGCGAACGCCAAGGTGGCGAAGAACACGCCCAGGAAGATGTTGAACATGCCCTTCTGCGCGTACTGGGTGCAGATCTCCACCACACGCTTCGAGTCGGCCACGGACGCCTTGGTCACCCCGTCCAGCTTGATGTGGTCGGCGATGAAGCCGACCGCGCGGAACGAGCCCGTGGTGACGGCCTGGATGGACGCCCCGGCGAACCAGTGGATCACCGCGCCGCCCATGATCAGCCCCAGCAGGAAGGGCGCGTACAGCAGGCTGAGCTTGTCGATGTTGGCGGTCATGCCCGAGGTGAGCAGCATCATGATCGAGAAGATCATGGTGGTCGCGCCGACGACGGCCGTGCCGATGAGGACGGGCTTCGCGGTCGCCTTGAACGTGTTGCCGGCGCCGTCGTTGAGCTCCAGCAGGTGCTTGGCATGTTCGAAATCGGGCGTGAAGCCGTGGTCTCGCTTGATCTCCTGGGAGATGTCGGGGAGGTCCTCGATGGTGGAGAGCTCGTAGATCGACTGGGCGTTGTCGGTGACCGGGCCGTAGGAGTCGACCGCGATCGTCACCGGGCCCATGGCGAGGAACCCGAACGCGACGAGCCCGAACGCGAACACCCCGGGGGCGACCATGATGGCGCCGAGGCCGAGCATGGACAGCAGGTAGGCGACGGTCATGAGGGCGACGATCGCCATGCCGAGCCACAGCGCCGAGAAGTTGCCCGCGACCAGGCCGGACAGGATGTTCAGCGAGGCTCCGCCGCGCTTCGACGACTCCACGATGTCCTGGACGTGGCGGCTCTTGACGGAGGTGAACACCTTGACGATCTCCGGGATGAGCGCGCCGGCGAGGGTGCCGCACGACATGATCGCCGCGAGCTTCCACCACAGGGTGCCGTCGCCGAGGTCGGCGATGAGGAGCCACGACACCCCGAAGGTCGCCAGGATCGAGATGCCCGAGGTGATCCAGACCAGCTCGGTCAGGGGGCGCTCGAAGTCGAAGTGGTCGGAGTTGTCGTGGGCCCGCTTGGTGATGGCCGAGCTGATGAAGTAGCTGACGAGCGAGGCGGCGATCATCGTCGCGCTGACCGTGAACAGCCACACGAGCAGGGTCGCCTGGGTTGCGGGGATGGCGTCCGGGCCGAGCAGTTGGCCGCCCACCGCCAGCATGATGAAGGTGACCAGCGCGACGCTGGTGACGCCGTAGGTCTCGAAGCCGTCGGCGGACGGTCCGACGGAGTCGCCGGCGTTGTCACCGGTGCAGTCGGCGATGACGCCGGGGTTGCGGGCATCGTCCTCCTTGATCTTGAAGGCGATCTTCATGAGGTCGGAGCCGATGTCGGCGATCTTGGTGAAGATGCCGCCGGCGATGCGCAGCGCGGACGCGCCCAGCGACTCGCCGATCGCGAAGCCGATGAAGCACGAGCCGGCGATCCCGGCGGGCAGCACCAGGAGGATGAGCAGCAGGATGAGCAACTCGAGGCTGATCAGGACGGTGCCGATGCTCATGCCGGAGCGCAGCGGGATCTGGTGCAGCGGGAAGGGGCGTCCGCGCAGCGAAGCGAACGTGGTGCGCGAGTTGGCGAAGGTGTTGACGCGGATCCCGAACCAGGCGATTCCGTAGCTGCCGGCCATGCCGAGCAGGCTGAACGCGAGGATGACCAGCGACTGGCCCAGCGGCGTCCCGACGAGGAACTGGAAGTACACGAAGATCACCGACGCCGTGAACGCCCACAGGATCATCAGGAACTTGCCCTGCTGCTTGAGATACGCCTGACAGGTCGTGTAGATCAGCTCGGACACCTCACGCATCGCCGCGTGCACCGGCAGTCGGCGCAACCCCAGGAAGCTCCACAGGCCGAAGGCGAGACCGAGCAGGCTCATCACGATCCCGAACAGCAGCACCGTGCGGCCGTCCACGGCCCCGCCGAAGAAGGTGGCCAGCGACAGGTCGGGCAGGTGCAGGTTCGCCTCTCCACCGGCCGGACGCGCTGCGCCACCGCCTTGGGCGGTGGTCGAGCACCCCGCCAGGGCCAGTCCGGCGACGCCGAGGAGCCCGAGCCGGCGGGCCACCCGACCGGGGCGTCCCGGTGTGCTGCGTGAGGAGGAATTGCTGCCCGGACGTCCGGGGATGCCTGCTGGAGCGGTCACGTGACCCCTTTGTGTGCGTCGTCGTTGGCGCGCAGCCGCCGTCGGCTGCTCAGGGAAGCACAATAAGGGGATGACTCCGGGGTCGGGCAAGCCAATTCGACCCCGGAGTTTTCACTTGTGGAAAGTGGTGGACCCCCGGTTCAGGCGTCCAAACGCTCGCGACGCTGCGCGAGGATGTCGGCCGCGGTGAGCATCGGCGCATCGATGCGCATCTTGTAGAACGAGCGCCACACGAACCAGGACGCCGCCACGAAGAACACCGCGGCGAGCACGTGCACCAGCGTGCCGTAACCGCTGGCCGTCAGGATCACGCCGAGTTCGACCGCGAGGAGGCCGAACAGGGTGGTGAACTTGATGACCGGGTTCAGCGCGACCGAACTCGTGTCCTTGTAGGGGTCGCCGACGGTGTCGCCGACGATGGACGCGTCGTGCAGGTCGGTGCCCTTGGCGTCCAGGTCGACCTCGACGATCTTCTTGGCGTTGTCCCAGGCGCCGCCCGCGTTGGCCATGAAGATGGCTTGGTAGAGGCCGAACAGGGCGATCGAAATCAGGTAGCCGATGAAGAAGTACGGCTCCAGGAATGCGAACGCGAGGGTGAAGAAGAAAACGCCGAGGAAGATGTTGAACATGCCGCGCTGGGCGTAGATCGTGCAGATCTCCACGACACGCTTGCTGTCCTCCTCGGACGCCCGCGTCGCGTTCTCGTCCAGGTGGATGTTGTCCTTGATGAACTCCACCGCCCGGAACGCGCCCGTGGTGACCGCCTGGATGGACGCGCCGGTGAACCAGTAGATGATCGCGCCACCCGTGATCAGGCCCAGCAGGAACGGTGCGTGCAGCAGGCTCAGCTTTCCGAGGTTCTCGGTCATGCCCAGCGTCAGGCCCATGATGATCGAGAAGATCATCGTGGTGGCGCCCACGACCGCGGTGCCGATGAGCACCGGCTTGGCGGTCGCCTTGAACGTGTTGCCGGCGCCGTCGTTCTCCTCGAGGAGCCGCTTCGCGCGGTCCCAGTCGGCGGTGAAGCCGAACTCGCGCTCGACCTCCTCGGTCACGTTGGGGACGTCCTCGATCTGCGACAGCTCGTAGACCGACTGGGCGTTGTCGGTGACCGGGCCGTACGAGTCGACGGCGATGGTGACCGGGCCCATGCCCAGGAAGCCGAAGGCGACCAGTCCGAACGCGAAGACCGCGGGGGCCTTCATGTCGTCGCCGAAGCCCAGGGCCGTGGCGATGCCGTACGCCACGCCCATCAGCGCGACGATGGCGATGCCCAGCCAGTACGCGGAGAAGTTGCCCGCGACCAGGCCCGACAGGATGTCGAGGGACGCACCGCCCTGGTTGGCCGACTTCACGACCTCCTGCGTGTGCTTGCTCTTGGTCGAGGTGAACACCTTCACCAACTCGGGGATGAGCGCGCCCGCGAGGGTGCCGCAGGAGATGATGATCGACAGCTTCCACCACGTGGTGCCGTCACCCAGGTGCGGGATGAGCAGTGCCGAGGTGGCGAAGGTGAGGACGATCGAGACGATGGACGTGATCCACACCAGGGAGGAGAGCGGGGCCTCGAAGTCCATCTCGTGGGCGTTCTCGTGGCGCGACCTGGTGATCGCGGCGTTGACGGCGTAGGAGACGCCCGAGGCGATGACCATGATCGCGCGGATGAAGAAGATCCACACCAGCAGGGACGCCTGAAGGACGGACTCGCTCGGCGGGATCGCCAGCATGATGAACGTGACCAGGGCGACGCCGGTGACGCCGTAGGTCTCGAAGCCGTCGGCGGACGGTCCGACCGAGTCGCCGGCGTTGTCACCGGTGCAGTCGGCGATGACGCCGGGGTTGCGCGCGTCGTCCTCCTTGATCTTGAACACGATCTTCATCAGGTCGGAGCCCACGTCGGCGATCTTGGTGAAGATGCCGCCGGCGATGCGCAGCGCGGACGCCCCCAGCGACTCGCCGATCGCGAAGCCGATGAAGCAGGACCCGGCGATCTCGGCGGGGAGGAACAGCATGATCGTGAGCATCATGAACAACTCGACCGAGATGAGCACCATGCCGACGCTCATGCCGGACCGCAGCGGGATCTGGTGCAGCGGGTACGGGCGACCACGCAGGGACGCGAACGCCGTGCGTCCGTTCGCGAAGGTGTTGACGCGGATGCCGTACCACGCGATGCCGTAGCTGCCGGCCATGCCGATGAGGCTGAAGCCCAGGATGATGAGGACCTGTCCCCAGCCGGAGCCGACCAGGAACTTGAAGTAGACGAAGATGACGCTGGCGATGAAGACCCACAGGATCATCAGGAACTTGCCCTGCTGCTTCAGATACGCCTTGCAGGTCTCGTAGATCAGCTCGGAGATCTCCCGCATCGCCTGGTGGACCGGCAGTTGCTTGAGCTTGCGGTAGCTGGAGATCCCGAAGGCGAAGCCGCCGAGGCAGACGACGAGGCCGATGAGCAGCAGGCTCCGGCCGTTGACGGCACCGCCCAGGAACGTCGCGGCCGCGAGGTCGGGGAGCTGGATGTTCGCCTCACCCCCGCCCGTGTGACCGGATGACGCCGAGGGGGGTGTCGCCGAACACCCGGCGACGGCGAGGAGGGTGAACAGGAGCAGGATCGGGGCCATCAGCCGGCGGGTTGCCACGGGTGATTCCTTCGTTCGTTCTGGACTGGGCGCGGGTGGCGCCGCTTGGAACACTACGCCTCGTAGTGGAGCTTTTTGGTCCGTTCCACAACTCCGCCGAGAGAACCCGCCGAGGGCTCGGGTTCGGTGCGCCGAGGGCTCGGGTTGGGGACGCCGAGGGCTCGGGTTGGGTGTGCCGAGGGCTCGGGTTGGGTGTGCCGAGGGCTCCACCGTCCTCACCGCCCGCGATTCCGGGGACGGCGGTGGTCGTGCGCTTCCGGACACATGCCGTGATCGACACGAATGTCACCGATGAACCGGCGGAGCGACTCCTCGATCGCGCCGGGCTCGTGCACGTCTTCGCTGATCCATCGGACGAAGTTGTTGCCGAGGGCTTCAATGCGTCCCTGCCGGAGGGCCTGTCGCGCCAAGACGTCCTCGGGCGTTTCGTCGGGTCTGACAAGCGTGGTCAGCTTCACCTTGCCATCGAACTCGCCCACGAGCTTGTGCTCGGGCCAGTAGAAGTCACTGCGCCCGAGGAACCGTCCTTGGGCATCGAAGAACTCGAACTGCAAGATCGGCAAGGGCAGGCCGGCCTGCAGGATCTTCGCTCGAACCAGCGACTCATAGGGTGATTCACTTCGTGGATCCGCCCTCAGCGCGGCTTCGGTGGAGTGGCGGCAACCGCGTCCTCCCTTGACCTCCAGCAGGAGAGACTGACGATCGCAGCCGAGGCGCAGGGCCGCGTCCGCGATGGCCAGGGCGGGGCCGAAGAAAGTTCGGCGCATGAGATCCGCAGCGGTGCGCGCCAGCGACGTCACCCGGAAGTTGTCGATTTCGGTCGTCTCGGGTGGCCTCAGCGGAGTCTTGTAGGTGTGCGAGGGCCCGGTCCGTTGTCCATGTCCGCCGTCGGTGTGCACTCGGTGCACGCGATCAAGGTCCGCGGAGAAGACCGGAAGACCATGGATCAGCGCCGCCGAGGAACGCGCGAAGTACGAGGTCGGACCCATGCGCGGGAGCGCCGCCCGCATGCGTTCGAGGTGGATGGCGTACGCGTCGTCAGGCGGATTGTCGAGAAAGTACCCGCGTCGGAGCTTCATCCTGACCAGAGCTCCGGCGGCGTCGTTCGGGTCGGCGGGGACATTGGAGAGCGAGTGCATGCCGGGACATTGGGCGGTGCGCCAGGTATCAGGGCGTTCAATTCGCCGGCCTGTGGACAACCGCCCGAGCCGAGCCCTCGGCGTCCCCAACCCGAGCCCTCGGCGTACCGAACCCGAGCCCTCGGCGCAGCGAACCCGAGCCCTCGGCGGGTCATGCATGGCAGGATCGCGCCGTGGATGAGAACGAACTCCTGTTGCGCCATGCCGAGCGCTGGGCGTCCGAACGGAAGCGTGCCCTGGACCGCGACCTCCTCGAGACCGCCTTGGACCTGCGCGCCACGCACGACGGCTGGGCGGCCAACCGGTGGCCTGCCAAGAGTGTCGAACACCTCATGCTCGTGCGCTGGCCGGCGCATGGTCCCGACTGCCCGGACGTCGGCGTCCTTGTGTCGACCCTCGACTCGTTCTGGCGGTTCCTGCGCTCGACGGGACGCATGGCGGGGGCGTCCGCGGAGCCTGCCGCGCTCCTGCGTGAGGCCAAGGCTGCGGGCAAACGCATGCCGGACGCCTGCGCGGACGCCTCCAACTACTCCTCGAGCAAGTCCCTGATGGCGTTCGGTCGCGAGATCGGCATCGACTTCGACGACGTTCCCGACATGGACGAGGCCAACGCGCGCCTGCAGCGCATCGTGGAGGCCTGGAACGCGCTCCCAGACGCCGAGCGCATGAGCCGATCGCCCGACGCCGGCTTCGCGGGCAGTCGCATGGGGAGTGCACTGTCGGACGCCGCGGGCTCGGTCCTGCGGTCGGGGGAGCTTCCGCCGGGCTGGAGCCTGCCCCGGCCGCCGCGTCTGGACGCCGACGCCTTGGATCGCGCGGGATTCGAGCCCGATGACGAGGGGAATCTCTATCCCTCCGACCCGGCGGAGAGTGCCCCCCACGTTCGCTCGGCCGGGTTCGTGGAGAAGGTTCTGGCCCTGGCCGAATGGATCGGCGAGGGGCGGGAGGTGACGGGGTCTGGCGTGCTGCGTCCCGCCGTGGCGCGGGAGGCCTACCGCGCGCTGGACCTGTGGCAGTGGGAGCGCGACTGGTACCAGGGTGGTGGTGGCTCGATCCCCGAGGACCCGGACGCCGAGGCGCTGCTTGCCCGGGCGACGCTGGAGTCATGGCGGAGCGCCGGGGACTGTCTGCCACTCGATCGACTCTGGTATCCGGCGGTTGAGAGCGGTCTCGTGGAGATTCGGGGCCGCAGGGCTGTGCCGGTCCCCACCGAGCCTGCTGATCCGGAGGCCTGGGTCCGGCTGGGACTGGAGCTGTTCGTCCGACTGTTGGAGCGAGCTGAGTACGACGCTGGCCCGCTGCTCGGTGTCCTGCTGCGCGTGAGCGAGCGTTACGGCGGGGCCGCCACCGAGCAGGAGTTGCGGGACATGTGGTGGAGGAGCGGCGCGAACTTCGCGGGTCCCTCGCGCGACGACGCTGACCCCATCTGGCGGGACATCAGCGACGCGCGCCTCGACCGCTGTCTTGCCCAGTTCGAGGACTGCGGGCTGTGGGTCCGCCGGCGTGGGGTGCTCGTGGGTACCCCGTTCGGCTGGGATGCGGCGCTGCTGAGCATGGCCCTCATGGACGCCGACGACCTCTCCGACGACCTCTCGCACGACTTCCCCGACGACTGATATGTGACCCTTTCTTGTCACGTGGTCGTGGCGAAGTGGTGTCCCCGGGTCTTGGGGACACCACTTCGCGGTTTGTTCACGGTGCCGGTTGGCGTTCGGCGTGGTCGTCGACGCGATGGTCAGACTGACATGCGCGGGTTGGTTACCGCTTGACGGGTTGTTCGGCAGGGGCGGAGCCGCTGGTCTGAGGACGAACCCCGGTGTGTGGGTTCACAGTCGAAACGCGGGTCACCCCAATACGCGTGCCAACCGGCGTGGTGAACGTTTGGTGGCCTGCCGGGCTACATGATGGCCAGCGTCCAGCCACCAGCCGGCCAGCTCGCGGGCGATCGCGGTGTTGGCGATCCCGGGCCGCTTGTGGCGGGCGTCGAAGTCGAGCCACCGTTCGTGGAGGCGTTTGTTGCCGGTGGACGCCTCGCCCGGTGCCAGACCCAGGAACGCGCCGATGCTGTTGCCGTCGAAGCGGGTCCAGTCGCCGACCTCGACCGCGAGCCCGAACCCGGTCAACGTGGCGATCCCCCTCAGGCAGCAGAGTCGGTTCACGATCGGGGTGAACTCGCTGTCGGCCGCCATGGCTTCGATCTGGTGGTCCAACTGGGTGCGGCGGGCGGCGGTGAAGATCACGTCCTCGAAGCAGGTGTCGAACGCGGCCTGGGTGCCGTACTGGTCGAACCGGATGCCACGCAGCCACCGCTGGTGGTCAGGGGTCCACGCATGGCCGCCGTTGTAGACGTGCCCGTGTCGCAGCAGCAGTTTCGACAGCCGGTGGCGGGCGGCCATCAGGTCGATGCGGGCGTGTTCGCGGGCGCGGACCAAGTCACGGGCGGCCTCCTCTGTGAGGCTGGGAACCCGCACCGCGGTGACCTCATCCATCCGCAACAGGCGCGCCAGCAACAGGGCATCCTTCGCGTCGGTCTTCACCCGATCCCCGGCGGGCCGGACGATCTTCGACGGAGCCGCCACCACACACCGGATCCCCGCGTTCGTGAGCGCTCGAGCGAGCCCGTAGCCGGTGGGTCCGGCCTCGTAGGTGACCGCCACCGGGCCGGGAAGGGCGTGGACCCACTCCAGGACCACCTTGTGCGACGGCACCAACCGAGCCGTCCTCGTCATGCCTGTCACGGTGTCGATCGCGGCCGCGACCACGCTCCGCGCGTGCAGGTCCAGCCCAACACTCGTACGCTCTGTAAACACCGGGGCCTCCTACGACTGTGGATAGGCCGACCAGGACCCGCTCCCGTTCGGTAACCCACGAACATGCGCGGCGAGGCCCCGGCCCGTCAACCCCCTCAACCCATCAGGGGCTGCTCATACCGTCTGAGGCTGGACGCCGAGGGCTCCGGTTCAGGACGCCGAGGGCTCCAACCCGAGCCCTCGGCGCAGCCAACCCGAGCCCTCGGCGCAGCCAACCCGAGCCCTCGGCGCAGCGAACCCGAGCCCTCGGCGCAGCCAACCCGAGCCCTCGGCGCAGCGAACCCGAGCCCTCGGCGCACCGAACCCGAGCCCTCGGCGTCCACTCCGTGACCCGCTGGTTTGCGTGGACCCAGATATTTGCAACAATGGGATTGCCTAATGCGACGGTGAGGAGGCGAGATGACGGATCTGACTTCGGGGGGGACGGATGTGCTCGTTGATGATGCCTCGACCCGGGATCGCGTGGCCCGGAGCATCCTCGAGCACGGACCCAGCACGGCGGCTGAGTTGGCCGAACGGCTCCAGCTCACCCCGGCGGCCGTGCGCCGGCACCTCTCCATCCTGACCGACACCGGGCACCTCGAGGCACGTGACCAGCGCGTCTACGGTCATCGGGGGCGTGGGCGTCCGGCCAAGGTGTTCGTCCTGACGGACGCCGGACGCGAGACGTTCCACCACTCCTACGACGACCTGGCGATCCGGGCCCTGCACTTCCTGCGCGAGGCCGGCGGGGCCAACGCGGTCACCGCCTTCGCCGAGAAGACGATGGACGAGGTCCGCCGCCGGTTCACCGCCGAGGGCGCGGAATACAGCACCCCCGCCGAGGCGTTGGCCGAGGTGCTGAACGAAGAGGGGTACGTCGCCAACCTGCAGCCGGTGGCGTCCGGCACCCAGCTCTGCCAGTACCACTGCCCGGTCTCGCACGTGGCGAAGGAGTTCCCCGAGCTCTGCGCCGCCGAAACCAGGTTGTTCTCCGAGCTGTTGGGCAGCCATGTCCAGCGGATCGCGACCATTGCCCACGGCGACGGGGTGTGCACGACGCACATCCCCCATCCTGTTGAGAGGAAGAAGGTCTCATGACCCAGACCCAGGCCCCAGGCCTCGGCGCCACCCAGGACGAGCACCTCGAAGCGCTGGGCAACTATCGCTTCGGGTGGCACGACACCGACACGGCAGGCACCAACGCGCGGCGTGGCCTCAACGAGGACGTCGTCCGTGACATCTCGGCCCGCAAGAACGAGCCGGAGTGGATGCTCGAGCGCCGCCTCCGCGGCCTCAAGCTGTTCGGGCGCAAGCCCATGCCCACGTGGGGCGCCGATCTCGGCGACATCGACTTCGACAACATCAAGTACTTCGTGAAGTCCACCGAGAAGCAGGCCCAGACGTGGGAGGACCTGCCCGAGGACATCAAGAACACCTACGACCGCCTCGGCATCCCGGACGCCGAGAAGCAGCGCCTCGTGGCCGGCGTCGCCGCGCAGTACGAGTCGGAGGTCGTCTACCACAAGATCAACGAGGAGCTCGAGCGCCAGGGCGTCATCTTCCTCGACACCGACACGGGCCTGAAGGAGCACCCGGAGCTCTTCGAGGAGTACTTCGGCACTGTCATCCCGACCGGCGACAACAAGTTCGCCGCCCTGAACACGGCCACCTGGTCCGGCGGTAGCTTCATCTACGTCCCCAAGGGCGTCCACGTGAGCATCCCGTTGCAGGCGTACTTCCGGATCAACACCGAGAACATGGGCCAGTTCGAGCGGACGCTGATCATCGCCGACGAGGGCTCCTATGTCCACTACGTCGAGGGCTGCACGGCGCCGATCTACAAGTCCGACAGCCTCCACAGCGCCGTCGTCGAGATCGTCGTCAAGAAGGGCGCCCGCGTCCGTTACACGACGATCCAGAACTGGTCGAACAACGTGTACAACCTGGTCACCAAGCGCGCCACCTGCGAGGAGGGCGCGACCATGGAGTGGATCGACGGCAACATCGGTTCCAAGGTCACCATGAAGTACCCGGCCGTCTGGCTGCTCGGCGAGCACGCCAAGGGCGAGACGCTGTCGATCGCGTTCGCGGGTGAGGGCCAGCACCAGGACACGGGCTCCAAGATGGTGCACGCCGCCCCGCACACGTCCAGCAGCATCATCTCCAAGTCCGTCGCCCGCGGCGGTGGGCGCGCGTCCTACCGCGGCCTCGTCGAGGTGCAGCCGAACGCCCACCACAGCGCGTCCAGCGTGAAGTGTGACGCCCTGCTGGTCGACACCATCAGCCGCTCGGACACGTACCCGTACGTGGACGTGCAGGTGGACGACGTGTCGATGGCCCACGAGGCCACCGTCTCCAAGGTGTCCGAGGACCAGCTGTTCTACCTGATGCAGCGCGGCATGGAGGAGGACGAGGCCATGGCGATGATCGTGCGTGGCTTCGTGGAGCCCATCGCGCGTGAGCTGCCGATGGAGTACGCCCTCGAACTGAACCGACTGATCGAGCTGCAGATGGAAGGAGCCGTGGGCTGACGCCCGCGCGGAGGACAAGAAGACTGTGACCATCACCGAAGTTCCCAACGTCGCCGGCGCGCTCGAATCGCTCGAGTCGCACCTGCATCCCCAGCCCAGCTTCGACCTGGCCGACCATCCCGTTCCCCAGGGGCGCGAGGAGGTGTGGCGGTTCACCCCGATCCGCCGCATCAAGGCCCTGCTCGAGGAGCGTCCGAACGAGGACCGCGAGGGCGATCCCGCCGTCGAGTTCACGCTCAACGTCCCCGACGGTGTCGAGACCTCGACGCTGGAGCGCGAGCAGGCCCCGCGCGGGAGCGTCCTCGTGCCGGGCGACCGTCCGGCCGCGCTGGCGGACGCCGGCTGCGAGAGCGCGCTGTACGTGCGCATTCCGGCCAACACCGAGCTGGCCGAGCCGATCCGGCTCGACATCGACGGGCGGGACGCCGTGCGCCGCAGCAACGCCGTCCACGTCATCGTGGCGGAGCCCAACTCCAAGGCGACGATCGTGTTCCGGCACACCGGCTCCACCCAGCAGCTGGAGAACGTCGAGATCGACGTCCGGGACGGTGCGAACGTCACGTTCGTGTCGTTGCAGGACTGGGCGGACGACACCCTGCACGCCGCGGAGCACACCGCCCGCGTCGGCAAGGACGCCACCTACCGCCACGTCAACGTGAGCTTCGGCGGCGACGTCGTCCGCATGCACACGAACGTGTACTACGACGGCCCCGGCGGCGTGGCGGAGCTGTTCGGCCTGTACTTCGCCGACGCCGGCCAGCACATCGAGCACCGCCTGTTCGTCGACCACAACGCCCCCCACACCAAGAGCAACGTCGACTACCGCGGCGCGCTCCAGGGGCAGGACGCCCACGCCGTCTGGATCGGCGACGTCGTGATCCGCAAGGTGGCCGAGGGCATCGAGACCTACGAGAGCAACAAGAACCTCGTGCTCAGCGAGGGCGCGCGCGCCGACTCGGTGCCGAACCTCGAGATCGAGACCGGCGAGATCGCCGGCGCGGGGCACAGCTCCACGACCGGACGTTTCGACGACGAGCAGTTGTTCTACCTGACCAGCCGGGGCATCGACCCGCTCGAGGCCAAGCGCCTGGTGGTCCTGGGCTTCTTCACCGACATCATCCGCCGCATCGGCATCGATGACGTCGAGGAGCGCCTGCTGGCCGAGGTCGAGCGCGAGCTCGCGGTGACGGTGAGCGCATCGTGAGCTGGCTCGTTGCCTGCAGCACCTCCGAGCTCGAGGACGACAAGCCGTTCTCGACGGAGGTCGGCGACGAGTTGGTGGCGATCGTCCAGCACGACGGCGAGCTGTTCGCCATCCGCGACGAGTGCAGCCACGGCCGCGTCATGCTGAGCCTCGGCGAGGTGGACGACCACACCATCGAGTGCTTCGCCCACGGCAGCCGCTTCGACCTGCGCACCGGTGAGGCCCTCGACCTGCCGGCCACCCAGCCGGTGCCGGTCTACCCCGTCCGGGTGGAGGGCGACGATGTGCTCGTCGACCTCGCCCATCCCGTTGACCCGAACGTCTACTCGCACAGCAACCAGGAGTCCTGAACACCATGTCCCTCGTCATCAACGACCTGCACGTCGACGTCCTCACCGAGGACGGTCCCAAGGAGATCCTCAAGGGCGTCAACCTGACGATCAACCCGGGTGAGGTCCACGCGATCATGGGGCCGAACGGGTCGGGCAAGTCGACGCTGGCGTACAGCCTCGCCGGTCACCCGAAGTACCGGATCACCTCCGGCACCGTTGCCCTCGACGGCGCCGACCTCAGCGAGATGAGCGTGGACGAGCGCGCCCGCGCCGGTCTGTTCCTCGCGATGCAGTACCCCGTCGAGGTGCCGGGCGTCTCGGTGGCCAACTTCCTGCGCACCGCGAAGACCGCGATCGACGGCGAGGCCCCGAAGGTCCGCACGTGGGTCAAGGAGGTCAACGAGGCCATGGGCCAGTTGGGCCTCGACGCGTCCTTCTCGGGCCGTTCCCTGAACGAGGGCTTCTCCGGTGGTGAGAAGAAGCGCGCCGAGATCGTCCAGCTGCAGCTGCTCAACCCGAAGTACGCGGTCCTCGACGAGACCGACTCCGGCCTCGACATCGACGCCCTGCGCGTCGTCGCCGACGGCGTGAACCGCTACACGGCCCAGGGTGACCGCGGCGTCCTGCTGATCACGCACTACACGCGCATCCTGAACTACATCAAGCCCGACTTCGTGCACGTCTACGTCGACGGCCGCGTCGTCACCGAGGGTGGCCCCGAGTTGGCGGCCAAGCTCGAGGAGACCGGCTACGACGCCTACATCGCGGCGGCGCGTGCGAATGCCTGACACCGAGTCCCTGGCGGCGGAGTGGCTGGGGGAGTCACAGGCTCCCGCGGCCGCCTTCGCGCTGCCGGGAATCGTCCGCGGTGACTTCCCGGTGCTGCAGCGGCACGTCAGTGGCCACCCGCTGGTGTACCTCGACTCCGCGAACACGTCGCAGAAGCCGCGCAGCGTGGTGGACGAGATGTCCAACCACCTGCTGCTGCACAACGCGAACGTGGCCCGGGCGATGCACACGCTGGGTGGCGAGGCGTCCGCGGCCTTCGAGGGCGGACGCGCCAAGGTGGCGTCCTTCATCGGGGCGCGCACCGAGGAGGTCGTCTTCACCAAGAACGCCTCCGAGGCGCTCAACCTCGCTGCGCACACGCTCGGTGACCACCTGAAGCTGGGCCCCGGCGACGAGGTGGTGGTCTCCGTGATGGAGCACCACTCGAACATCGTGCCGTGGCAGCTGCTCTGCCAGCGGACGGGCGCGACCCTGCGCTGGTACGACATCACCGACGACGGACGCCTCGACCTCGACTCGGCCGCGGCGTCCGGCCTGATCAACGAGCGGACGAAGGTCGTCTCGTTGACGTGGGTGAGCAACGTGCTGGGCACGATCAACCCGATAGGGCAGCTCGCCGAGCAGGCCCACTCCGTCGGTGCGGTGGTCGTGGTGGACGGCTCCCAAGCCGTCCCGCAGATTCCCGTCGACGTCGGCACCCTCCGTGCCGACCTCGTGGCGTTCACCGGTCACAAGATGCTCGGCCCGACGGGCATCGGCGTCCTGTGGGGTCGGTACGAGCTCCTCGAGAAGCTGCCGCCGTTCCTGGGTGGCGGCGAGATGATCGAGGTCGTCCGCATGGAGGGCTCCACGTACGCCCGTCCGCCGGCCCGCTTCGAGGCGGGGACGCCGCCGATCGCCGAGGTCATCGGGCTGGGCGCCGCCGTGGACTACCTGACCGCCATCGGCATGGACCGCATCGCGCAGCACGAGCACCTGCTCACCGCGTACGCGCTGGAGCAGTTGCAGCACGTCGACGGCCTGCGGATCCTCGGCCCCACCGAGGCCGTCGACCGTGGGGGAGCGATCTCGTTCACGCTGACCAGCGCGGACGGTTTCGACATCCACCCGCACGACGTCATGCAGCTCCTGGACAGCCGGGGTGTCGCCGTGCGCGGTGGGCACCACTGCGCGCGTCCCCTGCACCAGCGACTCGGCATCCAGGCGTCGACCCGGGCGTCCGTGTACCTGTACACGACCCCGGACGAGATCGACCTCCTCGTCGACGCGCTGGACCACACCCGCGACTTCTTCAGCGGGCACGGCCTCGGAGGGAAGCGATGAGCGTCGAACAGATGTACCAGGAGATCATCCTGGACCACTACAAGGCCAAGCACGGCTCCGGCCTGCGTGAGCCGTACGAGGCCGAGGTCACGCACGTCAACCCGTCGTGCGGCGACGAACTGCTCCTGCGCGTCCACCTGGACGGCGAGACGGTCGTCGACGTCGGCTATGACGCCATCGGCTGCTCGATCTCGCAGGCCTCGACGTCCGTCATGCACGACCTCGTGGTCGGCAAGACGGTGGACGATGCGCTCGAGATCGCCGCGGCCTTCAGCGAGATGATGCACAGCCAGGGCAACTACGAGCCCGACGAGGACGTCCTCGAGGACGCCGTCGCCTTCCTCGGTGTCGCCCAATTCCCCGCGCGCGTGAAGTGCGCCCTGCTGGGCTGGTCGGCCTGGAAGGACGCCGTCGCCCAAGCACTCACCCACAAGGAGGAGTCATGACCGACCAGACCCGCCCGTCCGACCTGGTGAAGGACACGTTCCCGGACGCCCCGGGCTCGGCCCCGGCCATCCAGGCCGACCGTCCGACCATCGAGGACCTCGAGGAGGCCATGCGTGACGTGGTCGACCCCGAGCTCATGGTCAACGTGGTCGACCTCGGCCTCGTCTACGGGATCCACCTCGACGACGAGAACAACGCCACGATCGACATGACGCTCACGTCCCCGACGTGCCCGCTGACCGACCGGCTGGAGTACGACACCCAGGTCGCCCTCGGCCCGCTGGTGAACTCGGCCACGATCAACTGGGTCTGGCTGCCGCCGTGGACGCTGGACAACATCACCGACGAGGGGCGCGAACAGCTCCGTGCGGTGGGTTACAACCTGTAGGTCTTCTTAGCGTCCATCCCTGAGCTCCCCATCGCCGCATCTACGAGTGTGCGCGTTGGGGAGTGCCGCTGTGTGTTCCGGCACACTCGGGCTGCGCTCAAGATGAGACGAGCGTGGCGGGGCGTGCCTGATCTCGCCGTATGGCCCTCCAGATCGCCGGTGGTTCTTAGTGTCGGAGTTCGCAAGTCGGTGGCAGCCTGCCACAATGGGGCGCTACCTACCTCAGGAGTTCAAAGATGGTCGAGCCGGTTTCCCCTCCACCCGATAGGCCGTTTGTCCTTGCCGTCACCGGGACCAACGGCAAGACAACGGTAAGTACCGTGACATTGCAGCTTCTTCGGGCGATTGGCTGGCGTGCGGCGGGCTACAGCTCACTCGGCATAAGTGACGTCGATGGAGTGCTTCACAAGCCCGTAGTGCGTAGATCAAACTCCTACCTTCCCCAGATGATCGAGTTTCAAGCTAGAGCCGGGGCGCAGGCGATGGCACTTGAGGCATTCGTTGGACTATTGGCTGACGGGTTGTTCGAGAACGTCGTGGTGGATATTGCAGTCTGCACGGGTCTCGAGTTGGACCATCTGGACGTTCACGGTTCGTCGGAGGCCTACTGGGCTGCGAAGCTGTCGCTGTTCGGGGAGCACCTCCGTCCCGACGGAGTTGCCATCATGCCCATTGACTGCGCCCAAGGAGATTTGGTCCGCGCAACCGTTGTCAGGCGAGGTGCTCGGCTCGTGACCGTTGGAGAAGGCGGTGACGTGCGCCTTGTGCGTGTGCGAAGTGATGCCTCCCGATTGGAGGGAGAGCTGGCCATCGGCGGGGACACATTTCCCGTGAGATTTCCGTTCACCGACAGCATCGCAGTGACCAACGCTCTATTGGCTGCCGTGGCCGTCATTGCCGTGGGGGGAAACCCGCAGGTGGTGGCTGCGGCCCTCGAGCGAGTGAGCCCACCTCCTGGCCGGCTCGAGGTGGTTGCGGAGGCCGGTGGCGTTGTCGCGATGGTTGACACCGCTCATAATCCCGGCGCCTTACGGACGGCATTACAGGCTGCTCGGGAACGAGCGCGTGGCCAGCTGTTCTTGGTCTTTGGGGCCGGCGGTGAGCGTGACCGTTCAAAGCGGCCCGTTATGGGTCAGCTGGCTGCGAACCTCGCGGATGTCGTTGTACTGACCGACGACAACCCGCGCCGCGAGTCACCGTCGCGCATTCGGGCCGAAGTGCGGGCAGGATGCCCGGGATGCATAGAGATCCCTCGACGTGACGATGCGATCGCGGCAGCCCTCCGAATGGCCCGCAGCGGTGATGTGGTTCTTGTTGCAGGCAAAGGTGATGAGACCGAGCAGGTCGTCGCCGGAGGTCGAATTTCTCACGATGATCGAGAGGTCATCCGTCGCATTATGTGCGCGGAGTCACCAGACTCTTCCGCCTAGAAGCTTCCTTCCACACGCTTTGCGTCGCATGGTGACGAGCATGCGTGGATCCAAAGACGGGCCCCGGGAGCGTCGCCGTCCCGGGGCCTGCTAAGGGTCGTCGATCAGCGGTTGCCGCTGTCGGGGTCGTAGCCGCTGTCGGGGTCGTAGCCGCTGTCGGGGTCGTAGCCGCTGTCGGGGTCGTAGCCGCTGTCGGGGTCGTAGCCGCCGTCGGCGCCATATCCGCTATCAGGGTCCCAACCACCATTGTGCGAATGGGGGGTCATCTCGCCTCCAAGCTAATAGGAACGGGTGGCTGTAATCTAAGCCGTCCAAGGTCACTAAAAGCAAGAAGGCGAGTTGACTCACCTAAGACCTCCGCTTCGAGGGGGTCGTTGCCTCAGGTGAGTTTCTCCGGTTCGGGGGTGTCGTTGCCTCGCGTAAGGGTCTCCGCCTGAACGATCCGGGGATGGAGCTGACCTTGAGCGAGCGCAGGGCTGTCACGGTGAAGAAGGCGTTGGCCTACAAGGGGGCGGACCGGGCCGGGAAGTCGCGGATCCTGGACGAGTTGGTCGAGTTGACGGGCTGGCATCGTGACTATGCGCGGGCGGCGTTACGGGAGGTGCTGGTCGTCAAACCGGTCCGGCCTCGCAAGCCGCGGTCGCGGGTCTACGGCGATGACCTGCTGCCCGCCCTGGTGCGCTGTTGGACCCTGTTGCGGGCGCCGGCGGGGAAGATCCTGGCGCCGTTCATGCCCGTGCTGGTGCCCCTGCTGCGGGTGGAGGGGGAGATCGTCTTGGACGACACCCAGGCCGAGTTGTTGGCCGGTATCTCGGCGGCCACGATCGACCGGATGCTCGCCGGGGAGCGGAAGCGGATGACGCTACGCGGCCGGACGCACACCAAGCCGGGGTCGTTGTTGAAACACCAGATCCCGATCCGCACGTTCGCTGACTGGGACGATGCGACGCCGGGGTTCGTCGAGATCGACCTGGTCGCCCACGACGGTGGGGTGGCCTCGGGTGAGTACTGCTACACGTTGACGATGACCGATGTGGCGACGGGGTGGACGGTGAACCGGTCGGTGCCGAACCGGGCCCGTCGGTGGGTGATCGAGGCCATCGACCACGCCGCCGGGATGTTCCCGTTCCCGATCGTGGGGATCGATTCCGACAACGGGTCGGAGTTCATCAACCACCACTTCCTGCACTACTGCGAGACCCGCAAGATCACGTTCACGCGCGGGCGGGCGGGGAAGAAGAACGACGGCTGTTACGTGGAGCAGAAGAACTGGGCCCGGGTGCGGGAGTTGGTCGGCTACTACCGGTACGACACCGACGCCGAGCTCGAGCTGCTGAACCGGATCTGGGCGTTGGATGACGCGTTCGCGAACTACTTCCTGCCCAGCCTGAAGCTGGCCTCCAAGCACCGCGACGGCGCCAAGGTCGTCAAGAAGTACCACCAGGCCGCCACCCCGCACCAGCGTGCCCTCGCCCACCCCGCGACCCGGAAACGGCCCGTGATCACGATGAACGCCCGGTTCAAGAAGCTTCGCCTCGGTGCCCTGCAACGCGAGATCCTCCACCACACCGGACGCCTCGAAGCCCTCGCCCAGGCCAAGGGCCGTACCGCCCGGCAACGCCGTGCCGCGACCGGCTGAACCGGAGGAGACACGTGAGGCAACGACTCCTGCCGAACCGGAGGTCACAGGTGAGGCAACGACCTAATCCATCCGGAGGTATTGACATGAGGCATCACGG
>NZ_JCAKNE010000041.1:0-23585 GCF_059515965.1 Propioniciclava sp. LT432
GAAAGCCATGGGTTCAGGATTACTGAAGGATCCTCCGCCTTGAACCCAAGGGTAGGTCACTGATGAGCCGCTCACGTGTTACCTGGGGTTCGGGAACTGGGGGGTACGGGTGTGTGGTCCTCAAGGTCGGGGTGGGTGAGGGTGCTCAGGTAGTGCGCGGCGGTCTCGATGGTGATGCCGAAGAAGTCGCAGAGGCGACGGTGGTCGCCGCCGGCGTTGACCTCGGCGAGGATGCGGTCCTGGCGCATTGCGCTGGGTGGGATGCCGAGCTTGTCGGTGAGCCAGGGGACCCGGACGGGTTCGAGGGTGGATGCGGACCGGCTGTGCACGAGGAAGTGCGGGTTGATGCTGCCGGGCCAGCGGTGGTGTCGGTGGAGGAGGTACCGGTCCAGCGTGGCCTTGGTGGCGTGGGCGAGCAGGATCGTGCGGTCTGGCAAGTGGATCCGGTGGTCATGGATGTCGACCAGTTGGAGGGCGCTGGCTTCGGCGGGCCGCAGCCCGTGGACGCCGATCAGCGCGGTGATCGCGGCGGTGGCTGGGTCGGGGGAGTTGAACAGGGCACCGAGCACGGCGGTATCGGTGGGCATGGGGATGCGTCGCTCGAAGTTGCCCATGTTGAGTTGGGCGGTCGGGTTGACGAAGAGCACGTGGTGTCGCTTGAGGGTGGTGAAGATCGAGCGCAGCGCGGCGCCCAGTTTGGCGCGTGGGGTGCCTTCGCCGGGCAGGGCGGCGAGGATGTGCGTCCGGCTGATTTCGCGCAGCGATTGATGGCCGGCTGCTGCCCAGGTGAGGAGCGTCGGCAGGGCCCATCGCGTGCGGAGCTTGATCGACTGGTCGTGGCGCGGTCGGCTGCGCGGCGGGGTGGTGCTGCCGTGGTGCAGCACGTTGAACCAGATCAGCAGTTCGTCGGCCATGGGGTCGGGCAGGCCTTGGAGTTGGCGTTCGAACCAGGCGTCCAGCGTCGAGGTGCGGTCGTCGATGAGCATCCCGGCGTCTTGCAGGACGAGGAGCGCGAGTCGGACCCGGAGGCGGTGTCCGATGAGGTCGAGGACGTGGCTGGCGCGGATGGGTGGGGCGGTGATCTGGTGCTTGGCCAGCAGGACCCGCAGCGTGATCCGGGTCTTGAGGGATTGCCGTTGGGTCCAGCCGTGCCGGGCGGCCATGTCGAGGGCATGGTCGTCGAGTTGGGTGGCGAATTCGTGGTTGGGTGGCTCGCCGACACCGTGGCGGCGGGCGGGATCTTCGACCGGGTGGTAGTCGAACAGGCTGGGTTGGTCGGCGTTCGTCGATGGAGGGCCGGTATCGGGTGCTTCCAGGGGTGTGCCGGGCAGCGGCAGTTGATCGCGGCGACGTCGGAAGTCACGGCGACGGTGCGGTCGGTATCCGTTGCGGTATCCGCTCATGTCGGCGAACCACAGCTGTTGTCCGCCGCGGTTGGCGGTGACCACGTCGCGGGGGAGTCCGTACTGGGCTTGGTTGTAGAGGGTCTGCATCCAGCACAGGCGGCAGGCCTGGTGCTCGTTGATGGCGAGTTCACGATGGCAGCTGATGCACACGCCCTCGACGGGATAGCGGTGACGCCAGCCGCGGCAGGCTTGGCAGGTCCATCCGCGGAGGCGGGTGACTCCCCAGGCCAGGCAGTCGCGGCAGGAGTCGGGCGGTTGGGGTGCGAAGGGATGGCATTGGCGGCACAGCCGGCCGGCCCAGTAGTCGCCGGTGGCGCCGCAGCTTCGGCAGGGAAGCGGTCGGCCGAAGCTGCCGGGTTTGCAGTCGTAGCACCAGCGACGCTTGACGTAGGCCTCGGGCTTGCGTCCGCAGCCCTCGCACGTCTTGGGGGCGGTCACGCGGGTGGCTTGCTGCGGGGACGCCCCGTTGTCGGCGCTCGCCGTCGGGCGGGTGCCGTGGGTGAGGCAGCTGCCACGGCCTTGACGGCTTGTTGCCGGGCGGTCACTGCGTCGGGTTCGCACACGAGGATGTCGGTCGGCTGGCAGCCGAGCACGAAGCAGATCACATCGAGGTCATCGAGCCGGATGGTGGTGGGTGTTCCAGCCCATAGCCCGGACATCTTCCCGGCACTGATGTCGAGGCCGGCCTCGGCCAGCCGTCGGCGTAGTTCGGTGGATTTCCAGATGCCGGCCTCGGCGGCCTTCATCCGCAGGTTCCAGCGCATGGGTTCATACCTCCTTGTGGGGTGCGGGGTGGGTGATTCGATCCAGGGTCCGCTGGTTGGCGGCCGCCCAGGACGCTTCGATGTGGGTGGAGTGGACGTGGATGTACTGGGTTGTGGTGGACAGCCAGCTGTGACCCATCAACTCCTGGATGGCCTTGAGTGTCATGCCCTGCTGGTACAGGTGCGATGCGCAGTAGTGCCGCAGGACGTGGGGGGTGAGCCGTCGGCTCCAGTCCGGCAGCCACCGTTCCACGGCGTCGGCCAGTCCGGTGCGGAGTGCTTCGGTGCCGAGCCGGGTGCAGTGGCCACTGAGCCGGTCGCGTCGTTCGCTGGGCAGCAGCGGGGCGGCAGGGTCGTCGTAGTCGTCGCCGAACTGGTGGCGCACGTCGGTCAGCCACCACTCCAACAGTGCGTCGACGTCGTCGATTGCTGGCACGATTCGTACTTTGGCGCCTCGGCCCCGGCTGCCCTTGCCGTGGCGGACGTGCAGCTTGCCGTGGGGACCAAGCTCGGGATGCCAATCGGCGACGTCCAGCATGACCGTCTCGTTGATCCGCAGACCGAGCCGTCGCCACAGGGACGCGGCCAGATAGTCCCGGGCCGCTGGAAGGTACTTCCGGCTGTCGGGCAGCGCATCGCGCCACCCGTCGAACAAGGCACGGATCTCGTCTGTCCGCGGGGGAACCCTGGTCGCGGTGGCGGCGGCGATCGCCCTGGGCCGGTTGAACTCGTCGATGGGCTGGACGACGACCTGCCCGAACAGGGCATGGATGTCGCCCTGGTACCGAACGATGACGAAGTCGTAGAACTTGGCCAGCGTGCCCGCTCGAGCGGCGACGGTCGACTTGGCGAGCCCGCGCTGGGTTCGTGCCGCACGAAGGTACCTGTCGGCGTCCTCTACCTGCGCGGTCCACAGCGGACGACCCAGGAACCGTGTGAAGTCGAAGATCGCCCCGCGTTCGGCGGCGGCCGTCCCATCGGTGAGCCCGGCAGCACTGAGGGCCAGCGAGTACTGGTCGATGAGTTCCTGCTCGAACTCCTCGGCGTCGATCCGGCTACGCGAACTGCGCGCCGACTCGACCGACCGCACTACCGCGAGCGCCATACCCCAACCTCACAAACCTCAACGAGTTGTCGAGAACTTAGCATGAACGTCAGGAATCATGACGCACGGTCAGGATGGCGTGTCGGATCCCCCTCCCGTCATCAGTCCAAGTCACCGGCCCACCACACCACACGGTCCCTCGCGGAACTGAATGGTGTTGAAACACCAGCGGGCGGGAGGGGATGACGATGCCTACCACTCTCCAGCTGATGATGGCCGCCGGCATCCTGGTGATGGGCGGGGTGGCCCTGCTGGTCTGGCAGCTGGCCCCGGTCCAACCCGACCTCGCCAACGCCCTGCAGCGGCTCTCACCGCGGACGCCGCTACGCCCCGACCCGGCCCCCGACGACACCCACACCGGGGACCTGGCGGGACGACTTGGCCGGCTCGCCATGCGTCGCCTACCGGCCGAGGCATGGGGCCGCGTCCCGCACAAGGAGCTGCGTCTGCTGCGGCGTCCGGTGTCGGTGTTCTACGGACAGAAGATCCTCTACACCGCCGCGGCGCTCGTCCTCATCCCGGTGACGACCTGGGTTTTCTCGCTGACCTTCGCCATCCCGTTGGTCATCCCGGCCATGGGCAGCCTGGCTGCCGCGGCCGCCATGTGGTTCGTGCCCAACCTAGACGTTCTGCTGGACGCCAAGGAGGCGCGCAGTGACTTCAACCGTGCCCTGGGCGCCTACATCGACCTAGTCGCCTTGGAACGCAACGCCGGCGCCGGCCCCCGCCAGGCGATGGAGAACGCCGCAGCGGTGGGGGACAGCTGGGTGTTCCAGCGGCTGCGCGAGGAACTGGGCCGCTCCCGCTGGTCGGGCCAGGCTCCTTGGGATGCGCTCACCAGCCTGTCTGACGAACTCGGCCTGCCCGACCTGGCTGACCTGGCCGACATCATGCGCTTGTCCGGCGAAGAGGGCGCGCAGGTCTACGACACGCTGCGAGCCCGCAGCAGTGCACTCCGCACCGCCATGCTCACCACCGAACACGCCAAGGCCAACGAGGTCGGGGAACGCCTGGTGATCCCCGCAGCCGTTCTGGGCGTCATCTTCATGTCGATCCTGCTCGGCCCCGCACTGTCCCGACTCTTCCTCCCCGCCTGACACACCCCAACCCCTGAGAGGAAAACCACCATGAAGAACGCACTGCTCCCCATCTACGTCAACCTCACCTTCTGGCTCGCCTCCGGACGCCGCTGGGTCGAGAGCCAGTCCACCCGCGAGCAGGAGGAGGGCTCCAACGTCGTGGAGTGGATCTTCATCGCCGCCGCCGTGGTCATCATCGCCGGCATCGCGATCGCCGCCGTGACCGCTTTCGTGGGTCGCGAGGCCGGCAAGCTGGGTGGCTGACCAGTGGTCCAGCATCGCCCTCAAGCCGACGAGCGAGGGTCAGCCAGCGTCGAGATCATCATCTGGTTGCCCCTGCTCTTCAGCGTCATGTTCTTGGCGATGCAGGGCGCGCTCTACTACTACGGTCGGTCGGCCGCCCTGACCATCGCCAACGCTGGCGTCAGAGCTTCCGCGCTGGAAGACGGCACCGTCGGCGACTGCCAGGCTGCGGCGTCCGCGATGGCGGGCAAGGTCGGTGATGCGCTCACCGGCGTCACCATTCGGTGCACTCGCAGCGCGACGACAGCTTCCGCCACCGTCGAGGGTGCCACGCTGTCGGTGATTCCGCTCGTCATGCCCGTCACCGAACAGCACGCGAGCCTGCCCGTGGAGCGCCTGACATGACCCGGCGCAGGGATGAGCGGGGCTCGGCCACCATCGAGACTCTGATCATGGTCCCGGTGGCGGTCCTGTTCCTGTCGCTGGCCATCTTGGGCGGACGCCTCGCGATCGCCCAGCAGGCCGTGCAAGCCGCCGCCGCCGACGCCGCGCGATCGGCATCCATCGCCCGCAGCCAGCACGTGGCCCGGAACCAAGGCCAGGCGGCCGGAGAAGCCGCTTTCGTCAACCAAGGACTCACCTGTGCCCGACGGTCGGTGGCGGTGGACACCAGCCAGTTCAGCAGACCGCCCGGCACGCCTGCCGTCGTGACAGCCACCGTCACCTGCGAGGTGCCGGCGGGGGGCCTCGGCATCCCCGGCGTCCGCGCCAGCCACACCATCCGAGCCACCGCCACCAGCCCGCTGGACCAGTACCGGCAGCGGGCTTAAGCGGACGTCGATCCTGAGCTCCAAGGAGGAAGCCATGCCACGACGCGATGAGAGCGGGTCGGTCACCCTGTGGATGATCCTCAGCGTGGCGACCTTCACCCTGATCCTCGGCGTGGCCGTCGACTTGGGCGGACGCCTCCACACCCTGCAGCAGGTCAACGACGTCGCAGCCGAAGCCGCCCGCACCGGCGCCCAGCAGGTCACCAGCCAGGACGCCATGCGTGGCCACACTCCCTCGGTCGACACCAACCGCGCCCGCACCGCAGCCCTGGCCTACATCCACGCCGCCGGCTACACCGGCTCGGCCAGCATCAGCTCGGGGAACATCCTCAGCGTGTCCGTCACCGGGACCTACACCCCGACGCTCTTGGGCGCCGCCGGAGTCGGGACCACCACGCTGACCGGGAAGGCGGAAGCCCGCCTCGTGCGCGCCCAGTTCGGAACGGAACGCTGATGATCAACCGACTCAATCGGAACGGAACGCTGATGATCAACCGACTCAAAGGGCTGCTGGCCACCTTGGTGATCCTCGCCATCCTCGGTGGCCTGCCGACGGCGCTTCTCGCACTCGGGCTCCCCACCGCGATCTCCCGGCTCGCGGCCGACCCGATCGGATCGCTGCTCCGACCCGACGACGGCACCCTCGCGTTGGCGTTCCTCTGGATACTGGGCTGGCTCGTCTGGGCCATCCTCGCCGTCCTGATCCTCGCCGAGACCATCGGGGCCCTCCGTAGGGTTCGGATGCCGCAACTCGGCCCGCTGAAGGCTCCCCAGGGACTCGCCCAGCAACTCGTCGGCGCCGCGGCCTTGCTGTTCGTCGCCAGCAGCAGCCTGCCCGCGCCCGCCATGGCAACGCCGCCCCCCGCGCCGGTGACCACCGTGGTCCTGACAGACGGCAGCACCCAGCAGGAGCACGAGGCCGCGTACGCAGAGCCGCTGCCGAATGAGGGGCGGCCCTACACGGTGCAACGGGGGGACTCGCTGTGGCGGATTGCCGAGCGCCAGCTCGGCGACGGTGCGCGCTACACCGAGATCCTCGACCTCAACCGCGCCCTGCTCCGCGGCGGTCCCGACTTCCTCGAACCCGGCTGGCAATTGACCCTCCCCGCGGAGGTCGCCGGTGTGGAGGATGACGTCGACACCGTCACCGTGAAGCGCGGGGACACCCTGAGCAAACTCGCCGCCACCCACCTGGGTGACCCCACGCTTTACTCGGAGATCTTCGAAGCCTCCACGAACATCACGCAACCCGATGGGCGGCGCCTCACCGACCCCGACATCATCGACGTCGGCTGGACACTCCGCATCCCCCACACCTCGACGGCTGCGGGCGTGCCGGAACAGGCCGACGCGGCGGAGCAGGGCGAGCCCGCGGCGCTGCCCGCCCCAGTCGACAACCCAGTTGCCGACGCTCCCACACCCGCGGTGCTGGTCCCGGAGACCGAGAACGCCTCACCTGCCGCGAGCAATCCCTCGGTCCAATCGGAGCAACTCTCGCCAGCCGACGCGAAAACCGTCGAGGACCAGGATCCCGAGGCTGAGCCGGTGCCCGTGGCGTCCTGGCTCGTCGCAGGGCTGGCCGCCGGCGGCCTGCTCACCGGGTCGCTGGCGTTAGCCTTGAGCCGCCGGCGCGCACAGCAGGCACGCCACCGTCGCCCCGGTCGATCCATGCCGCTGACCCCACCAGCGCTCGCGCCGATCGAGAAGACCGTGCTCGCCTTCCCCGCCGTGGCCGTGACGGTGGACGACCTGGACCGCGTCCTGCGCTGGACCGCGGATGCCCATGTGGCCGCCGACTTGCTCATCCCCGGCGTCGCCGCCGTCGAACTTGCTGCGGCTGGCATCGTCCTCCACCTCGTCGAACCCCAGACGATGCTCGATCCGTGGCACAGCGAGGACGGTGACGAATCGCGATGGGCACTTGACCTGGACGCGGCGTCCCATCTCGAAGCCCCGCCCACGGCGAAGGAAAGCGCTTGGCCCCAGTTGGTCACCATCGGCACCACCGATACCGGCGGAACCTGGCTGATCAACCTCGAAGAGGCCGGCGCCCTGCGCCTTGTCGGCGATCCCACCTTCGCCGCCGACCTCGCTCGCTACCTGGTCGCCGAACTAACCTTGAACCCGTGGGCCAGAGACGTCCGCATCGACTGCATCAACACGTGCGCCGAACTGGCCGACCTCGACCCAGCCAAGCTCCGGCACCACGGCAACACCGATGTCCTCGGCTCCGTGCTCCGTGACGCCAACGCCATCGGTAAGAGGCTCCACCACCTCGACCTGCCCGACGTGTCGGAGGCTCGCGCGAGCAGCGCCGGCGATGACCTGTGGCGGAGTCGCGTTCTGGTCATCGACGCCGCGAGCGCCAACAATCCAGAGGTCGTGTCCCTGATCAACGTGGTGATGACTGAAGCTCGCCGGACGGCGACCAGTCTGCTCATCGTCACCGGGGCGGGCGACTCGACTGGGGCCGGGGTTGAGGTGCGACTCACGGGCGAGGGCCGCGTGTTCATTCCGAGCGTCGGTCTGGACCTCATCGCGGTGGGACTGACCGGGGATGAGGCCTCCGGTATCAGCCAACTCATGCAGGTCGCCGACCTGACGGACGATGAGCCGATTCCTGCCTCGGCCGACCCGTCCGAGGCGTGGCAGGTGCACAGTGACGCCGCTGGCAAGCTGATCCACCCGAATCTGGGCGGGCGCGGAGACGATGGGGTGACCGGCACCTCGCTCTTGGTCGAGCCTGACGAGGCCTATGAGGGGACGGCCACCACCCCCGAGGAACTGGGCGCGCTCGCACCCGTCGTCCCGGACGAGGTGCGTCACGACGTCGAGGACGCCGACCCCACCCTCGACGACGACCTGACCGAGTGGTTCGCCAAGAGCAGCGACCGGCCACGCCTCAGCATTCTCGGCCCGCTGACCGTCCGGATCGGCCGCGGAGGGAACGCTGTCGCTGGCGCCAAACAGCGGCCCTTCCTGACCCAACTGCTTGCCTACCTCGGAACCCGACCCCGCGGAGTCACCGTGGCCGAAGTGGCCGAAGCCACAGGCATCGCCATCGACCGCGTGCGCCGCGACATCAGCAACCTGCGGCAGTGGCTCGGGACCGACCCCACAACGGGGGAGAACCACATCCCCGGGGCCTTGGAGAGCGAGTCATCCCGCCTGTTCGGCGGAGGCCGCTACGAAGTCAACGGCCTCCTGGTCGACGCCGACCTCTTCCGACGCCTCCGCGTTCGCGGGGAGGCCCGCGGAGCCGACGGACTACCCGACCTCAAGAAGGCACTCACCCTCGTCACCGGGCAACCCCTCCGGGACATCAAGCTCGGCTCCTGGCTGGTCGACAGCGGCCTTCAACACCACCTCACCTACGCCATCGTCGACACGGCACACCTCGTTTGCACCATCGCCCTGGCGAACAAGGACCACAACACGGCTCGAGCTGCGGCCGAACTTGCCATCCTCGCCGCGCCGCACGAAGAAATCCCGCGACTCGACCTGATCGCTGTTGCCACCGCCGAAGGGCGACGAAGTGAGGCCGATCACCTCATTCGCTCAGTGCTCAACGGAGATGGGACCGACACGCCACTCCAACTGAGCGCACGTGCTGACGCAATCCTCGCCCGTCAGGAGTCCCTGCGGCACGCCAAGGTGGGCTGAAATCCGAGATGGGGATCGCCGCCGGCTGATGCTGGACCGCTGGGCCGCCTCAGACGCGTTCCCCGGCTCGCAAGACCGTCACGACGTGAGTCTGATCGTCCTCGATGTCGAGTAGGACCATGTCAGCTGGTGCGCCGGGGCGGAACGGCGCGGGGAGGCCGGCGATCCGGGCTGGGTTCGCGACGGTGAGTTGCACCGCGACGTCGAGGGCGAATCCGACGCGAAGCAGTGTTCCGATGCCCGCGCGCAGCGGCAGGGCAGCGCCGGCCAGATAAGGTGTGTCGGCCACGTTGAGGCGTCCGTTGGGATGCAACTCAACGTCCCCGCCGATGGGCTGGTGGTACCGACCCGGCGCCGAGCCAGCGAGGGAGACCGAGTCCGAAACCAAGAAGCAGCGGTCGAGGCCTTTGGCACGGACCGCGGCCTTCAGTGTGTCGTCCGGCAGATGATGGCCGTCGGCAATGAGGCCGACGGTGAGTCGATCGTCGGCAAGCTGGGTCCAGATCGCGTTGGGGTGCCGAGGCAGCATCGCCTGGATGCCGTTTCCGAGGTGGGTGGAGAACCGTGCGCCTGCGTCTGCTGCCGCTGTGATCTGAGCGGGCTCGGCGTGCGTGTGCCCCAGGGATACGCGCACCCCGCGGTCGACGAGCGCACCCACATAGGCGGATGTGCCCTCGTAGTGCGGCGACACCGTCACCATGCCGACGAGCCCCCGAGCCGCCCTCTGCCACTCGTCGAACTCCTCCAACGAAGGAGGACGGACGTGGGCCAGGTCGTGGGCTCCTCGTGGGCCATCCAACTCGCTGAGGGCCGGGCCTTCAATGTGCACATAGGGGATGGCGGTCCCGGTCCGCGGGTCACTGCGAACGGCTTCTGCGATAGTCGCGAGTGAGTGACAAATGCCTTCCTGGCTGGCTGTGATGACGGTTGGAACCACCGTCGTTGTGCCTTCTGATGCCAAGCGCGCGACCATGCCATGCACTGAATCGGTGGTGACGTCGGGTCCGTTGACGTCGAAGCCGCCATAGCCGTTGACCTGCAGGTCGACCAGCCCCGGCAGCAGCCAAGGTCCCTCGGTTGGCCCTTCGGCCAGTTCGACGCTCGTGATGACCCCACCGGATGTCTGGACGCGGACGCCGCCTCCAGCAGCGTGGCGCCCTTCAATCACAGCCATCTGATCCTCCCCGTGAACCTTTCCTGGAAGCGCACATTGGCCTCATCCCCACCCGGAGCGTTGCCCGAGCGCCACATCGGCGGGTCTATGCCTGCCATCGCGAGCTTCTCAATCGTCCGGATCACGAGCAGGTTGAGGCAGAAAGCGTTGGCGAAGGTTGACACGGCAGCCGTCCGCTCCGCAACGCCGCGCACCTCGAGTACCGCGTCGCCGATCGGCACCTTGCAGTCGATCGCGACATCCACCAAGTCGTGGAGGTTGGCGCCGCTCGGGTGCCGCGCCGAGTGATCGGGCGCGGTGCCCTCGGCGTGCTGCCGGGAGCTGACGCCGACGAGACGGACGCCGCGCTTCCGGGCCGTCATCGCGGCGTCGATCAGCGCGGCGTTGATGCCGTACGCATTGACCAAGACCAGCACGTCCCCGTCGACCAACCCCGCTCGCTCTACGACGATCCGGCCGTAACCCGGGAGCCGCTCCACGGCCATCGAGCGCAGTGCGCCCCCCGACAGGAGAGTGCCCTCATCCAAGATCGCAGAGACATGCATCAGCCCTCCCGCCCGGAAGAACACCTCTTGCGCCGCAAGATTGGAGTGACCGCCGGGGCCATACACGTGCACCAGTCTGTCGTCGGCCACCTGCCCAGCCAGCATCTCCGCTGCCGCGTCGATCGTTTCGCGCTCCTCGTCGAGGATTCGGGCAAGCAGGCCAGTCACGGACGCGAAGTACTCCGCACCGAGGTCGTCCGTCATCAGAGCTTCCCTGCGGCGTCACGGTCGAAGTAGAACGTCACGCCCGGATGTTCGCGCAGCACAGTCGAGGGCCAGGTCGTGCTAACCGGCTCATGGAAGGTGGCGCGCACGGCGTCCGCCTTCAGGCTGCCGGGTACCACGCAGAACAAGCGGTCAGCTTTCAGGAGTCGCGGCACCGTCAGCGTGATGGCGTGGGTGGGCACGTCGGCGAAACTGGCGAAGCACTCGTCCTCGACCTGCTGCTGCCGACAGGCCTCGTCGAGCTCAACCACTTTGACGTCCAGAGGATCGTCGAAGTCGGCAACCGGCGGATCGTTGAAGGCGATGTGTCCGTTCATGCCAATGCCGCAGCACACGATGTCGATCGGGCCTTGGGCTAGCGATTCGGCATACTCGCGCGCGGTCCGTTCGGGATCGCTGCCGGGTTCGATGAGATGGACCGATCCGAAGGGCAAGCGGTCGAACAGGTGCTTACGCAGCCAGTTCGCGAACCTCTCAGGGGCATCCTCGTCCAGGCCGATGTACTCGTCCATGTGGAAGGCGTCCACCCGTTCCCAGTCGATGCCGTCGGCGGCGATCAGCCGGTCCAGCATGTCCGCTTGGCTGGGTGCGGCGGCGAAGACCATGCGGACGCGGTCGCTGTCCGCGAGTCGACGGCGAAGCTCGTCTGCGATGTCGTCAGCCGCCCGCCTTCCCATCTCGGCTCGGGTGTCGAAGACGTGGACGTTCTCCTGGGTCATGTCAGGCCTTTCTGGTCGGTTCGGACGCCTCAAGCTCGGTCAGCAGCAGGAGGGCTCGGGCAATGTGCATCGGGTCCTTGACGGGCAGGGCGACCACTTCGTCCAGCGGCGACCCGTCTCGCCTTCGATTCTGGATCCACTCCTGCCCGGGACCTTGGGGAAAAGTGTCGAGGGTCCACGAGGTGACGCGGTCGCGCCACGAGGCTAGGGTCTCGTCACCCGTGCGTTGGGCGAGAAGGGTGAGGGCGTACATCGCTTCGGCATGGATCCACCACAGCTTGGTGTCCCATGTCCGGACAACCAGGTCCTCGAAGCCGCCGCCCGATGGTCGCCCGGCTGGTGGGCCGCCCTCAACATCTACGAACCGGAAGAGACCGCCGTGTTCTGGGTCCCAAGCGGCTTCGCAGGAGGCGATCGCGAGGTGAGCGAGACGGTCCCGGTCGGTCACTGGGTGCCCGGGTAGCAGATCGCGGGCGTGCTCTACGAACCACAACGCCTCGAGCAGGTGCCCGGGGCACCGGTGCCGGCCCAGGATCGTCTCCAGGTCAGGAGGCCCGTCAAGCCGCGGGGACTCGATTGCATCGCGGGCGGTCCAATAGTGCTCGTGTAGGTCGTCGGCGGCGAACCGTACGACGTCGAGCACCTGAAGGCCGGCACCGGCCCGGATGAGTTGCTCACCCATGCCAAGGAGCATCATGGGCATGGCGTGAGTCCCCCGACCGCGGTCGACCGGGTAGGGGGCGGCCTTGTAGCGTCCTTCGCGGTAGCGTTGCGCGGCTGAGAGCAGCAAGCCCTCTCCCAAGGCAAGCCAATCGCGTGAAGTGTCCAAGCGGGAGACGCCCGAGAAGCCCAGGGCGGCAAAGAGATCCGCGTACACACTCGCGTGGAGAACGCCGTCGACCTCCTTTGGGTCTCCCTCCGCGGTGAGGACGTAGGCGGTGGTGCCGTCCGGCAGAATCGCACGGTCCGCCACGAGGGTCGCTGTCCTGATGGCTGACTGCGCGAATGGTTTCGGGTCGACGTCGAGCAGGCCTCGCTCAGCGTTCCCTGCGACGCGGGCGGCGAGCCACGCCCACCGGCCCTGCGACCACGTGTACCTGTCAGTGGAGACGAGCTGCTCGCCACGGTTGTCCCAGCACGTCCGGACGCCGCTGTACTCGGCGTCCGGACCGTGGGCAAGCCACCAAGCGAGCACGTCGTGCTCCAGATGATTGCGCAACTGCATGTCAGGCGTGTCGCAGCGAATCGTCGGGCAGGCCGTCGTAAACGCTCTCGTCCGTCGAGATGGCATCGACGAGCGCGTCACTCTGCGGTGTGTTCTCGGGCTTGATGTAGCCGATGACGATGAACAGAACCAGCGCTGTGAGGACGGGGCCGGCGACGTTGATCGTGGTGACCATGTCGGGGGCGAGCGACTTGATCTGGGCTGCGAACACGAACCGAGTCAGCGCGAACACGATGACACCGGCTGCCCACGAGGTGATGGCCGCGGTCGGGCCGCTCTTGCGGAACGCGGGCAGCATCCCGAAGAGCATCGGAATGGCGATCGGGCCGACGAGGCCACCGAACCAGGAGATGATCAATCCCAGAACCCCGCCGAAGTTGTCGGCGAACAGGGCGATGACCATCGAGATGGCGACGAAGGTGAACACCGCGATGCGACCTGCCTTCAGCTCCGTCTTGCCGTCGAGACGGGCACCGCGCCGGAGCGCCGGGATGATGTCGCGCGTCACGACCGCGGAAATGGCGCCGGCGTCCGAGCCGGTCATCGCCATCGTGTGGGCGAACATGCCGACCATGACGAGGCCCACCAGGCCGTCCGGCAGCAGCTCGGTGGTGAGCAAGGCGTAGGACTGGGACGGGTCCGCCAGACCGGGAAGGATCAGCGGGGCGGCCCACATCGGGAAGAACATGACCAGCGGCCACACGAGGTAGAGGCCCATCGACAGCCAAGCGGCCTTCCTGGCGGTCGAGCCGGTCGGGGAGGCGATGAAGCGCTGAGCGAGGTTCCACGTGCCGCCGTTGTAGCTCAGTGTGTTGATCAGCAGGTAGACGATGACGAACCAGACGGTGTACTGGCCGCTGAACCAGTGGCTGTTCTGCTCGGGCAGGTCCTGCCACATCGTGACCGGCGTCGCGAGCCCATCCAGACGCGCCATGACTGCGATCGCGAGGGCGATGGCGGCGATGAACTGGATGACGAACTGCCCGAGGTCGGTCAGCGCGTCCGCCCAGAGCCCTCCGATCGTGGAGTAGATCAGTGTGACTCCACCAGTGAGCAGGATTCCCCAGATGAGCGGGACGCCGGTGAAGACATTGAGGATGATCGCGGTCGCGACCCACTTGGCACCCACGTCGAAAACCTTGAGCGCCGTGCCGCTCCAGGCAAGCACCTGCTGCGTCGGAACGTTGAAGCGCACGCTCAGGTACTCCAAGGGGGAGATGATGCCCAGTCGCTGACGCAGCCGGGGCCAGCGGGGCACAAAGAGGAAGGAGCCGATCAGCATGGCGAAAGTGATGCCGAGGGCCCACCACACGTAGAGCACAAATCCGTTGGTGTAGGCGATTGCGGCATAGCCCACGAAGACTGCCGCCGAGTAGCCAGACATGTGGTGGGAGATGCCGGACAGCCACCACGGCATCTTGCCGCCAGCCGTGAAGAAGTCAGCCGAGTTGGACACTCGGCTCTTGGCCCACGCGCCGATGCCCAGCATGACGAGGAAGTAGAAGGCCACCATGGCCCAGTCAAGCCCACTCATGGTTCTCCGATCGAGACAAGCGGTTCGGGCGCGTCGTCGCGCCGTCCCCGTCACAGAACTCTGCAACCGGTTGCATGTCAAGGGGTCTGAACGATTAATTGCTGGTGGGGGGCGGTCCCGTAGAAGCTCGGGGAACGAACTTGCCGGGAACTTGAATGTTCTGCCCGGCGGCCTCATCACGGATGAGCCCGCGCAGGAGGCGCACTGCCCCTTCCCCGGTGGCGCCGAACGGTGCCCGGATTGTGGTCAAGGCGGGTGTGATCGTCTGGGCCAGCAGCACGTCGTCACAGCCCACCACGCTGACGTCTTGCGGCACCGTGAGGCCGTCACGAGCCAGTCCAGCGATGACGCCACAGGCCATGAGGTCGTCGAACGCGACCACTGCAGTGGCCCGGTGGGACGCCACCGTCGCGGCCGCCTGGACGCCACCGTCGAAGATCGCCTCGATGGGACCGATCTCGATCAGCGCCACAGCGTGCTGCTCGGCCCATCGACGCACAATCTTGGTGCGCTCTCTCGCCGCCCATGACCGCGCCGGCCCCCGGAGCAGGGCGATACGGCGGTGACCGAGTTCGTACAATCGGTCGCATGCCTGGTTGAGCGCCTCGGTGTTGTTGATGCTCACCGATGCAGTGCCCGGGTGGGTGCGGTTGACCAAGACCACGTTCTGGTTCCCTGCCGCAGTCACGAGCGCACGAGGGGCAGCCCGAGGTGCGGCGCAGATGAGCCCGTCCACTTGGGCGCGGACCTGGCGGATCAGCGCCAACTCGGCGGCCGGGTCGCGCTGGGAGTCCATGAGGAGCACTTGGAGCCCACTCGGCAGGGCGGCCCGTTGGATGGCTCGGATAAGCGGGGCGAAGAAGGGGTTCTCGATGTCGGGGATGAGCAGTCCGAGCATGCCGGTGCGGCCGGTGGTGAGACCTCTGGCGATTGGGTTCAGATCGTAACCGACAGCGTCCGCGTGGGCGAGGATGCGCTCCCGCACCTCGGGGCGGACCATCTCGGGCCGCGTGAAGGCCCTGGACACCGTGGAGGCGTGAACCCCCAGGTCCTGCGCGATCGTGTAAATCGTCGGACGCCGCACGAGCAAGCCCTTCTGCAACCGGTCGTAACGGGTCCATCATGGCGCGTACCGGCCGCTGCCGCCGCCGGCTTGAAGGGGGAGACAGGGTGACAGAGGTTCTTGTCGGCATCGGATCGGCGCCGGTTCTCATACCCGAACCAGTGCCGATGTCGGGATTCGCAGCTCGCACGCAGCCGTCCGTGGGCGTCGCCGAGCCGCCGCTGATGGCGTCCGCGGTGTGCTTCGGGGAGGAGGTGCTCGTCTTCCTGGATGCCGTGGGAGTCGATGCGACGTTGGCGAACGGTGTCCGAGCGGCCGCACGGCTGGACGCCCGCATCTCGGTCCTCGCTACGCACACTCACGCCGGACCCGCCGTACTGACCGGACGCCTCGGCCAGCCCTCCCCGGTGGCTGTCCGAGCAATGATCGCCGCCGGGGCCGCTGCCGCGCGCGACGCGCTGGCGCACCGCGTCCCTTCCGCGCTGGAGTGGCTGGAGCCAGTCTGGGCTGGCATCGCGCACGACCGACGGCGCGGAGAAGTGAGCCCGCACGCAAAGGTGCGGGCTCTGCGATGGCGCGACAAGAACGGTTCGTTGCGCGGTGTGCTGGTGTCCTACCCCTGTCACCCCACATCGTTGGGGCCCTTGAATCACCTGCTCGCCCCCGACTATCCCGGGTTCGTGCGGCAGGCAGTGTCCGAGGCGTGGGGCGTCCCGTGCGTCTTCGCGACCGGCTGCGCCGGCGACATCAACACTGGCCATGCCGCGTCCGCCTCGTTCGTCACTGACAGCGGGGATACGGGCCGCACCCTGGCTGACAGCGAACGGGTGGGCCGAAGGCTGGCCGACGCGGTCACAGGGGGCCGCTGGGAGTCGCTGCCCGGAGGCATCGTCGAGGCGCGCACAAGTCCGGTCACGCTGCGGCAGGTACCAATCGAGGACGAGCGCGCCTTTGAGGCACGATGGCGCGAACAGCGGGAGGACGCAGACCCTGGCATCCGTGCACTGATGGATGTCTGGCTCGCTTGGGCCGATTCCCCGAGAGCTGGACGAGAGGCGACCTGGACGGGGAAGGTGGGGTGGATTTCGGTGGCTGGCGTGGACATGTACCTGCTTCCGGGGGAGCCGTTCCTTGCCGCCGACCGTTGGTTGGTGGAGCATCGGAAGGCGCTCGCGCTCGGGTACTACGAAGACTGCCCTGGCTACTTCCCCAGCCGCGACCAGTACCCGCTGGGCGGATACGAGGTCCTCGACGCGCACCGGTACTACGGCATGCCCGCGCCGTTTGAGGAGGGCTCGCTTGAACGGATCGTCGGAGTGGCCCGCTCGCTCAGGCGCCTGAGTGTCGACCAGTCAAGCCACGAGGACGGTGATCTGTAGGTAGCGCGGACCGATTACGAGGAGGAGGTGATTTCCCCAAGGTGGTTCTTCCTTGGTGGCGCCTGAGCTTGACCGCTCCTCCTTGGCCGGTCAGCTCCCAGCCCCGGACCTGACAGTTCAGATTGCGCACTCCCTCGATCGGAGAGCTCGACCGGCAGTGAAGTGGTCGAGTGGTTGACGTCCAGGTAGAACACTCGACCAAGGTTTTCGAGGACGGCCTTTTCGACACCGCCCTTGGTGTGGAACAGCTGCATCATCTTGCCTTGCGCGTCGTCGGTCTCGATCATGGCGAGCACGACGGCGTCCTTGTAGGTGGGGCTGGCGATGAACTGGTCCTGGCTGTTCACAGTCGCCTGCTGCACCAGCGACGGGTTGGCGCGCATCGATTCCAACAGGGCTTCGATCCACGGGCGCGCCTGGGTGTCGCGGAAGCCCTCGCCGGCGAACTGTTGGTTTAGCTGGTCGATGACCTCTTCCAGCAGCACCATGCGCGGGTCCTTCTTGGACGCCGACCCGACGCCGGTCATGGGCTTCATAGGCTCGCCTTCGCCGGCTACCAGCTCGAGGTCCTTAGTGCCCTTGTGCTTCTGAGTGATGTGGGGCATCTCGACTTCCGACAGGTCCACGGTCGTCAAGCCGCGGTCGACGCGCAGCAATGGCAGCAGGTGGCGGAAGAAGATGGCATGCTTCTCGACGTCTGTGTCCTCGAAGTTGATCACCTGCGACAGGAAGTCATACAGCCTCACATAGCTGGCGACGTCCTTGCGGAAGAGCACGAGCTCGTCCCGCGCGGCGTCGTCACCGGACGCCACCGCCGCGTTGTAGGCGGTTACGAACTTGTACTTCACCGGTTGCAGCGACCCCGCCAGCGCGTTGTTTCCCTGTCCCTTCACGTACGCAGCGGTGACCGCGTCCACGTCGTCGAGGGAGTACATACCGGACGTGTCGAGCTTGGCCCCCAAGTCGTGGATCAGGTTCGGGTCGGTGGTGGCGGTGATCTCGGCGTCCTCGTAGTACTGCTGGAAGTCGGCGAGGATCTCCTCCGGGTCGTTCACGAAGTCGAGCACCATCGTGGTCTTGCCCGGCACGTACCGGTTGAGCCGCGAGATGGTCTGGACGGTGGCGACGCCGTCAAGTCGCTTGTCGATGTACATCGCGCAGAGCTTTGGCTGGTCGAACCCGGTCTGGAACTTGTTCGCCACGATCATCACGCGGTAGTCGTCGGTGTCGAACGCGCTGCGCAGGTCCTTGGCGCCGGGGTTGAGGTTGGCCTCGGTGTAGCCGTGGTCGGCGGCCAGCAGTCCGGCGTCCTCGGGGAAGATCTCGGACGCCTCGAACGTCACCTCCCCGGAGAACGCCACCAGTGCGGTGGCGTCCGAGTAACCCTTGAGCTTGATGTAGGCGTCCAGCGCCTTCTTGTAGCGGACGGCCGCCTTGCGGGAGTCCGTGACGACCATGGCCTTGGCCCGCCCGCCGAGCAGGTGCTTCACGTTGGTCTCGAAGTGCTCGACGATGATCTGCACCTTCTGGGCGATGTTCGTCGGGTGCAGCTTCACCCACTTGACCAAGCCCTTCGTGGCAGCGTTCTCGTCGACCAGCTCGCCCTCGGGCGTCTCGCGGGTGACGACCAGCTCGCCGCCCTCCACCTTCTTGGCCAACTGGTAGGCGGTCTTGTACGACGTGTAGTTCTTTAGCACGTCCAGGATGAACCGCTCCTCGATCGCCTGGGCCATCGTGTAGGTGTGGAACGCACGCGGGAGGCCGGCGGCGTCCGGGGTGCCGAACAGCTCCAAGGTCTTGGGCTTCGGCGTGGCCGTGAACGCCAGGAACGTGATCTTGTGTGTGTCGGCCTTCGCCTTCGCCTCCGCCGCGAGGACGGCCTCGACGTCGACCTCGCCGCCGTCGCTCCACGCCGCCAGTTCCTCCGACGACAGCACCTGCTTCAGCTTGGACGCCGCCGACCCGGTCTGCGAGCTGTGCGCCTCGTCGGCGATGACGGCGAACGACCGCCCGAGCAGTTCCTTGCTCTCCTGGATCGTCTTCAGCACGAACGGGAAGGTCTGCAGGGTCACGACGATGATGAGCTTCCCACTGGTGAGGACCTCGGCGAGGTAGGCCGACTTCGACCCGAACGACTTCTTGGCGGCCTCCTTCGTCGAGATGGTTGCCACGACGCCGGAGGTGGTCTCGATCTGCTTGACCGCCTCCTGCAGTTGGTCGTCCAAGACCGTCCGGTCGGTCACGACGATGACGCTGTCGAAGACCTTGTTGTTGTTCGCGTCGTGCAGGGTGCCCAGTTGGTGGGCCGACCAGGCGATGCTGCGCGTCTTGCCGCTGCCAGCGCTGTGCTGGATGAGGTACCGCTGACCGGGGCCCTTGGCGCGGGCGTCAGCGACGATCTTGGTGACGGCGTCGAGTTGGTGGAAGCGCGGGAAGATCAGCGTCCGCTTCGTGGAGACCTTGCCGGTGGCGGCGTTCTTGGTGCGGGTCGTCTCGTAGTGGACGAATTTGGCCAGGATGTCGAGCCACTGGTCGCGTTGTAGGACGTCGCGCCACAGGTAGGTGGTGGGGGAGCCGCCGTCTTCGTCCGGCCCGTTGCCGGCGTGCCCGTTGTGGCCGCGGTTGAACGGCAGGAAGTAGGTGTCCTTCCCGGCCAGCTTTGTCGTCATCCAGACCTCGTCGTTGGAGACGGCGAAGTGGACCAGCGCGCGGGTCCCGAAGCCGAGCAGCGGTTCCCCGGTCGGGTCGCGGTCGGTCTGGTACTGCTTCTTCGCGTCGAGGACGCTCTGAGTGAAGTCGGTCTTCAACTCCGCCGTCGCCACCGGGATGCCGTTGACGAAGAACACCAGGTCGATCGACTTCGCCTTGTACTTCGTCGAGTAGTGCACCTGCCGCATCACCCGCAGTCGGTTCGCCGCGTACTGACCGGTGAGCTTGGCGTTGGTCGACTGTTCCGGACGCCGCTGCAGCATCGCGAACGTCGCCGTCTGGTGCTTGAACCCCCGCCGCAGCACATTCAGGCTGCCGCCACCGGACGCAGCATCCGTGTCGAGCACCTTGGCCATCCGGCCCAGGATGCCGTCCCTCGCCTTGTCCTGCGCCAGTTCGGACGCCGTCGGCTTCACCAACCTCTCAAGCTGGTCAGGTTGGGTCTCGGCCAGCCACGCGAACACGTCCGGCGGATACAGCGCGAAAGCCATGGGTTCAGGATTACTGAAGGATCCTCCGCCTTGAACCCAAGGGTAGGTCACTGATGAGCCGCTCACGTGTTACCTGGGGTTCGGGAACTGGGGGGTACGGGTGTGTGGTCCTCAAGGTCGGGGTGGGTGAGGGTGCTCAGGTAGTGCGCGGCGGTCTCGATGGTGATGCCGAAGAAGTCGCAGAGGCGACGGTGGTCGCCGCCGGCGTTGACCTCGGCGAGGATGCGGTCCTGGCGCATTGCGCTGGGTGGGATGCCGAGCTTGTCGGTGAGCCAGGGGACCCGGACGGGTTCGAGGGTGGATGCGGACCGGCTGTGCACGAGGAAGTGCGGGTTGATGCTGCCGGGCCAGCGGTGGTGTCGGTGGAGGAGGTACCGGTCCAGCGTGGCCTTGGTGGCGTGGGCGAGCAGGATCGTGCGGTCTGGCAAGTGGATCCGGTGGTCATGGATGTCGACCAGTTGGAGGGCGCTGGCTTCGGCGGGCCGCAGCCCGTGGACGCCGATCAGCGCGGTGATCGCGGCGGTGGCTGGGTCGGGGGAGTTGAACAGGGCACCGAGCACGGCGGTATCGGTGGGCATGGGGATGCGTCGCTCGAAGTTGCCCATGTTGAGTTGGGCGGTCGGGTTGACGAAGAGCACGTGGTGTCGCTTGAGGGTGGTGAAGATCGAGCGCAGCGCGGCGCCCAGTTTGGCGCGTGGGGTGCCTTCGCCGGGCAGGGCGGCGAGGATGTGCGTCCGGCTGATTTCGCGCAGCGATTGATGGCCGGCTGCTGCCCAGGTGAGGAGCGTCGGCAGGGCCCATCGCGTGCGGAGCTTGATCGACTGGTCGTGGCGCGGTCGGCTGCGCGGCGGGGTGGTGCTGCCGTGGTGCAGCACGTTGAACCAGATCAGCAGTTCGTCGGCCATGGGGTCGGGCAGGCCTTGGAGTTGGCGTTCGAACCAGGCGTCCAGCGTCGAGGTGCGGTCGTCGATGAGCATCCCGGCGTCTTGCAGGACGAGGAGCGCGAGTCGGACCCGGAGGCGGTGTCCGATGAGGTCGAGGACGTGGCTGGCGCGGATGGGTGGGGCGGTGATCTGGTGCTTGGCCAGCAGGACCCGCAGCGTGATCCGGGTCTTGAGGGATTGCCGTTGGGTCCAGCCGTGCCGGGCGGCCATGTCGAGGGCATGGTCGTCGAGTTGGGTGGCGAATTCGTGGTTGGGTGGCTCGCCGACACCGTGGCGGCGGGCGGGATCTTCGACCGGGTGGTAGTCGAACAGGCTGGGTTGGTCGGCGTTCGTCGATGGAGGGCCGGTATCGGGTGCTTCCAGGGGTGTGCCGGGCAGCGGCAGTTGATCGCGGCGACGTCGGAAGTCACGGCGACGGTGCGGTCGGTATCCGTTGCGGTATCCGCTCATGTCGGCGAACCACAGCTGTTGTCCGCCGCGGTTGGCGGTGACCACGTCGCGGGGGAGTCCGTACTGGGCTTGGTTGTAGAGGGTCTGCATCCAGCACAGGCGGCAGGCCTGGTGCTCGTTGATGGCGAGTTCACGATGGCAGCTGATGCACACGCCCTCGACGGGATAGCGGTGACGCCAGCCGCGGCAGGCTTGGCAGGTCCATCCGCGGAGGCGGGTGACTCCCCAGGCCAGGCAGTCGCGGCAGGAGTCGGGCGGTTGGGGTGCGAAGGGATGGCATTGGCGGCACAGCCGGCCGGCCCAGTAGTCGCCGGTGGCGCCGCAGCTTCGGCAGGGAAGCGGTCGGCCGAAGCTGCCGGGTTTGCAGTCGTAGCACCAGCGACGCTTGACGTAGGCCTCGGGCTTGCGTCCGCAGCCCTCGCACGTCTTGGGGGCGGTCACGCGGGTGGCTTGCTGCGGGGACGCCCCGTTGTCGGCGCTCGCCGTCGGGCGGGTGCCGTGGGTGAGGCAGCTGCCACGGCCTTGACGGCTTGTTGCCGGGCGGTCACTGCGTCGGGTTCGCACACGAGGATGTCGGTCGGCTGGCAGCCGAGCACGAAGCAGATCACATCGAGGTCATCGAGCCGGATGGTGGTGGGTGTTCCAGCCCATAGCCCGGACATCTTCCCGGCACTGATGTCGAGGCCGGCCTCGGCCAGCCGTCGGCGTAGTTCGGTGGATTTCCAGATGCCGGCCTCGGCGGCCTTCATCCGCAGGTTCCAGCGCATGGGTTCATACCTCCTTGTGGGGTGCGGGGTGGGTGATTCGATCCAGGGTCCGCTGGTTGGCGGCCGCCCAGGACGCTTCGATGTGGGTGGAGTGGACGTGGATGTACTGGGTTGTGGTGGACAGCCAGCTGTGACCCATCAACTCCTGGATGGCCTTGAGTGTCATGCCCTGCTGGTACAGGTGCGATGCGCAGTAGTGCCGCAGGACGTGGGGGGTGAGCCGTCGGCTCCAGTCCGGCAGCCACCGTTCCACGGCGTCGGCCAGTCCGGTGCGGAGTGCTTCGGTGCCGAGCCGGGTGCAGTGGCCACTGAGCCGGTCGCGTCGTTCGCTGGGCAGCAGCGGGGCGGCAGGGTCGTCGTAGTCGTCGCCGAACTGGTGGCGCACGTCGGTCAGCCACCACTCCAACAGTGCGTCGACGTCGTCGATTGCTGGCACGATTCGTACTTTGGCGCCTCGGCCCCGGCTGCCCTTGCCGTGGCGGACGTGCAGCTTGCCGTGGGGACCAAGCTCGGGATGCCAATCGGCGACGTCCAGCATGACCGTCTCGTTGATCCGCAGACCGAGCCGTCGCCACAGGGACGCGGCCAGATAGTCCCGGGCCGCTGGAAGGTACTTCCGGCTGTCGGGCAGCGCATCGCGCCACCCGTCGAACAAGGCACGGATCTCGTCTGTCCGCGGGGGAACCCTGGTCGCGGTGGCGGCGGCGATCGCCCTGGGCCGGTTGAACTCGTCGATGGGCTGGACGACGACCTGCCCGAACAGGGCATGGATGTCGCCCTGGTACCGAACGATGACGAAGTCGTAGAACTTGGCCAGCGTGCCCGCTCGAGCGGCGACGGTCGACTTGGCGAGCCCGCGCTGGGTTCGTGCCGCACGAAGGTACCTGTCGGCGTCCTCTACCTGCGCGGTCCACAGCGGACGACCCAGGAACCGTGTGAAGTCGAAGATCGCCCCGCGTTCGGCGGCGGCCGTCCCATCGGTGAGCCCGGCAGCACTGAGGGCCAGCGAGTACTGGTCGATGAGTTCCTGCTCGAACTCCTCGGCGTCGATCCGGCTACGCGAACTGCGCGCCGACTCGACCGACCGCACTACCGCGAGCGCCATACCCCAACCTCACAAACCTCAACGAGTTGTCGAGAACTTAGCATGAACGTCAGGAATCATGACGCACGGTCAGGATGGCGTGTCGGATCCCCCTCCCGTCATCAGTCCAAGTCACCGGCCCACCACACCACACGGTCCCTCGCGGAACTGAATGGTGTTGAAACA